>NZ_APGP01000119.1:0-6475 GCF_000404025.1 Caldicellulosiruptor sp. F32 | reverse complement strand
AGTTTTGCAAAAGAGTTTGGTGTAAGGTACTTGTATTTTGACCTGCCAGCTACGGTTTTGGGTAAGAAAATTAAGGAAGTCAGGATAGTGCCAAGGCTGGGTGGTAGATGGTTTGAGATTGAGTATGTGTATGAAGATAAGCAGCAGGTAAGTATTTTTGATTTGAGCAGGTATTTAGGGATAGACTTAGGGCTTGACAATTTTGCGGCGGTGGTTGATACCATCGGGACTGCCTTTTTGATAGATGGCAGGTTTTTAAAATCAGTCAACCGATGGTACAACAAAGAAAGGGCAAGACTTCAGTCAATCTACAGCAAGCAAGGAATAAAAATGTGGCAGAAAACTTGCTTTAGTTTCTCGCAAAAGGCAGCATATAATTGACAACTTTTTGAATCAAGCTGTGAGTTTGATAATCAAGCACTGTTTGAACAATCAAATATCTGCAGTAGTTGTTGGCAAGATGAAAGGTATAAAGCAGGGGATAGACCTTGGGGTTGTAAACAATCAAAATTTTGTGGGGATACCATATGATAAGTTCAAGAGGAAGCTAAAATCAAAGTGCATGAATTATGGTATAAGGTATGTGGAAGTGGATGAGAGCTATACATCACAAAGATGTAGCAGGTGTGGGCATATTAGCAAAAGTAGCAGGAAATACAGGGGATTGTATGTATGCAAAAAGTGTGGGTGTGTAGTAAATGCGGATATAAATGGAGCGATAAGTATACTTGTGAAGGTATAAGGTAGAGTCTGTGGTGAAGCAGATAACCAGCAGTAGATGTGTGAACCAACCTGTGAGAATAAGGGTAGCTTGAGATGCTGCCAAACTTCTCTACATTACCTCCACCTCTACAGGTGGGTGGTAATTCACTTTGTGCAATTCTACTTGATTGAGGTACTCTTCTTTCTTATGCACTTTTTCAAATCTCATAAATGGTCATTCCTTCTTAATTTGATTACAAAAATTCTAAGATTGCTTATAAAAATTATATTACTTTTCCTTAAATTGGTCAATGAAAGAAGTAGAGTAATCTAAAACTACATGGAATCAAATAAGTTGGAAACACAAAGAAAAAATTTTTAGCCATAGTCCAAAAACATTTGCAATTCTCATAACTAAAATTATAAAATAAAACTATCAACAAAAACTCAAGATGAGAGGAGAAAGATAAGATGAGAGAGGAGTTTTACAAGGTCTTTTTAACTGAAGATGAGATACCACATAGCTGGTATAACATTACTGCTGACTTAAAAACTCCACTTGACCCGCCGCTTGACCCATCAACAAAAGATTTGATTGACCCAAGTAAACTCAAAGCAATTTTCCCTGAAGAGCTAATAAAGCAAGAGATGGCAACAGAGGCATTTGTACCAATTCCAGAGGAAGTGTTAGAGTTTTACAAACAGTACAGACCAACCCCGCTTATCAGAGCAAAGCGATTGGAAAAAATTCTTAATACTCCTGCCAAAATATTCTATAAGTATGAAGGTGCAACTCCATCTGGAAGCCACAAGTTAAATACTGCTATACCACAGGCATATTATAACAAAAAAGAAGGAATAAAAAGGCTTGCAACAGAGACAGGTGCGGGCCAATGGGGGTCTGCTTTGGCAATTGCCTGCAACTTCTTTGGACTTGATTGCACAGTATACATGGTAAAGGTAAGCTACAATCAAAAGCCTTACAGAAGGATATTAATGGAAACATTTGGTGCAAAGGTAATACCAAGTCCAAGTGAATTTACAGAGGCAGGAAGAAAAATTCTTGCACAAGATCCAAACTCACCCGGAAGCCTTGGCATTGCAATAAGCGAGGCAGTGGAAGATGCTGCAACTCATCCTGATACAAACTATTCCTTAGGAAGTGTTTTAAATCATGTTATTTTGCATCAAACCATAATAGGAGAAGAAGCAAAACTTCAAATGGAAAAGATAGATGAATATCCTGACATAGTTATAGGTTGCTGCGGTGGTGGCAGCAATTTTGCAGGAATTAGCTTTCCCTTCTTGAGGGATAAGTTAAGAAATGGAAAGAATATAAGAGCTATAGCAGTTGAACCTGCGGCATGTCCGACTTTAACAAAAGGTAAGTATACATATGACTATGGAGATGTTGCAGGACTCACGCCTCTTCTTAAGATGTACACAGTAGGAAGCCAATTCGTTCCGCCAAGTATTCATGCAGGTGGGCTACGATATCACGGTGATTCGCCAATTGTCAGCAGGCTTTATAAAGATGGGATAATTGAGGCAAGAGCATATAAACAAAGAGAAGTTTTTGAAGCAGCCGTTTTATTTGCAAGATCAGAAGGCATTATTCCAGCACCTGAGTCTGCTCACGCTATCAAAGCTGCAATAGATGAAGCAATCAAAGCACGTGAAGAAGGTGTCACAAAGACAATTTTAATTTCGTTAAGTGGGCACGGTCACTTTGACCTTGCTGCATATGAAGATTATCTCAGCGGCAGGCTTGAGGATGTTGAGATTTCTGATGAAGACATTAAAAAGACATTGAGCAAATTGCCATAAAACAGCAGAAAAACTAAGAGGGCAAGGCTACTTTCCTTGCCCTTTTAATACAAGTCCTACTTTGTTTGATTTTTTGTCAATTACAACATAGCCGAATTTAGGGAATTTAAATGTATGTTTATAAAGCTGATAATCTGTTGAATTTAGTGTAGAGTCAGGAGAATATCTGAACCTGTAGGTTTCACTGTCCACGAAAGAATATTGAGAGTTCTTGGCTGAAAATTTTACCACAAAACTGCCTTTTGTATCTATAAGCCCTACATAATCCTTTGTGGCAACAGCAGCCATCTGAGCAAAAAATGGACCTGCCTTGATATATTGAGGGCTTATAACAATTTTTCCAGAAGAATTAATATATCCCCATAAATTTGACTTCATTACAGCTGCGTATCCCTCAGAGAAGTTTTCTGCTTTGTCAAATTGAGGTTTTATAGCAACTTTAAAGTTTTTGTCCATAAATCCCCATTTTCCATTTTGTTTAAAAGCTATAAATCCTTCGCTAAGTTCTTTTATATCATCAAGTTGAGGTTTAACTACATATTTTCCGTTTATATCAACAATTCCCCATTTTTTATTTTTACAAACTGCTACCAATTTATTTACCTCAACAAATTTGGCATTTTCATATACTTCTTTGCTTTTTATATATACATAACGTCTATTAATATGTTTTTCAAATGTAAGGTAATATTTATTATTTTCAATTACGTATGAAACAAGATTGGATGATAATTCGTCTGATTTATTTTTACCTGAAGATGGTGCAGAATTTGATTTATTTGCTAACATAGCCTGCACTGCCTCTGCAAATTTACTGTCTGCTAAAGCTTCTTTAAAAGAATTATATTTAAACTCTACAACCACATTTCCATTTGTATCAATAGCACCGCACTTTCCATCTTTAGAAACGAGAATATATTCCAAATATGAATTTGGCCAAACGCCTTCTTTCAAGTCAACAGCTTTAAGAGTAACTTCCTTAGGGTTAGGATATTTTACGCTTGGATCGTATAAAGCATAGACAAAATTCATTTTTTCAAACTGAGGACTGACATAAATTTTTTTACCCAGATTAAAAAAACCGTATTTGTTATCTTTATTGCAAACATATATACCTATCCATGGATTTATAACATCAAGAGAGTCTAACTCTGGTTTTACAATAATTTTTGCATTTGTATCAATAAATCCTGCTTTCCCGTTTTGCCAGACAACAAAGATATCTTTATAGAATTTATCTTCAATGCCCATTATTGAGGCACCATCATAAACTATAGGCTCTATTTTATCAAACTGCGGTTTTAAAAGGATATTTCCAGATAAACTTAAAATTCCCCATTTTTCATCCTGAAGATAAGAAATCCAACCATTTTCCCAGAACATTACATCTTCAAACTGCGGTTTTATATATACAAAATTTCGAGAAGAGGATTGCTGAGCATTTGTTAAAGTCAGAATGCTAATTGAAAGAATAAATACCAGTAAAAAGCAAATAAAGATTTTGACTTTTTTCATAAAATTTTCCTCCTTTTTTGAAAGGTTTCATTAAAAATATTTTTTAATTTACATTTAAATCTGCTTATACTAAAAAATCAATATAAAATAAATCACTGTATAAGGTATTATAATCATATTTTAAAATAAATTCAACCATGTACAAAAAATACATATTTAATATTTAGTATGAGATTTAGTACAATTAAATAGTGGGTATATATATTCTTGTAACAAAAAATATATTTAGGGAGGAGAAGTGAAAAATTGAAAAAAGGCACAAAGATCCTTTTAGCTATTTTAGTTTTGATTGTAGTAGCTGTCATGTACACCTTTTCGACGTATAATAGCCTTGTTCGTATGGCAGAAAATGTTGATAACAAATGGAGCCAAGTTGAAAATCAGCTTCAAAGAAGGGCAGACTTGATTCCAAACCTAGTTAATACTGTAAAAGGCTATGCAAAACACGAAAGAGAGATTTTTGAAACCCTTGCCCAGGCACGCTCTAAACTCTTAAATGCAAATACAATAGAAGATAAGGCAAAAGCAAATGATGAGCTTTCATCTGCAATTTCGAGGCTTTTAATGATAGTTGAAAACTATCCAAATCTCAAAGCAGACAGAACATTTGTCCAGCTTATGGATGAACTTGCTGGTACAGAAAATAGAATTGCCGTTGCAAGAAAGGATTACAACGATGCAGTAAAACAGTACAACATGAAAATAAAGGTTTTTCCGAACGTTTTGATTGCACGAATGTTTGGATTTGAAGAAAGACAGTATTTTCAAGCATCAAGCCAAGCTCAGAGCGTGCCATCGGTTGACTTTTCAAAATAAAAAGGAGAAGATAGGCAATGAAAATAAAACAAGGTTTGATCCATTGTATACTTCCAGCGGCATTTGTAGTGGCAATTTTGATTATATTTACATCTTTTACCAAAGCATTTGCACAAATTCCCAAAAAGCCTGTTGAAAATGTCTACATTTTTGACTATGCAGACTTGATTGATAGCTCTGATGAAGATGAAATGAGGGCTTTGGCAAAAGAGATAGAAGACAAATCAAAGGCCGAGATAGTGGTTGTAACTGTAGAAACTCTTGGCAGCTATACAATAGAAGAATATGCAAATGAGCTTTTCAATAGTTGGGGGATTGGCGACAAGGAACTTAACAATGGTGTTTTGATTTTGGTGAACAAAGAAAATTTGCTATCTGGCAAAAGAGGGAGAATAAGAATAGAAGTTGGATATGGTTTAGAAGGTGCAATAACAGATGGCAAGGCGGGAAGGATACTTGATGAGTATGCTATACCTGCATTTGAGAATAAAGAGTATTCAAAGGGGATAAAAGATACATTCTTTGCTGTTGCAAGCGAGGTTGCAAAGGAGTATGGACTGAAGATAGAAGGACTTTCTGGCTATGGTGTAGATGAAAGTGGTGATGCTACGTCGACAGAAATTCAAGTGGGCGACCAGAGCCCAGACCAAGAGTCTGATATTCCGGATTTTGCAATTTTTGTTGCTGTAGTTTTAATAATAATATTTTCATTTTTTAGTAGAAGACGAAAGAGAATTTATTGGTGGGGACAGGACCCATGGGACGGGGATGATGACCACCACCATTTTGGTGGGTTTGGCGGATTTGGTGGGTTTGGCAGAGGCTCAGGAAGTTCTGGTGGATTTGGCGGCTTTGGAGGAGGTTCTTCGGGCGGTGGTGGCGCAAGCAGGTGATAAAGCCTGCTTGCGTAAAATTTTTATTTTAATAACTTTTCTTTCCTAATCAGTCGTCCCACTCATAATCAAAGGAATCCCAAAAATCAAGGTCGTCAACAATATCGTCCATTTCACTTGGCATCTCATAGTCTGCATCGAAAAGGTCAAAGTCATCTTCCAATTCTTCTTTGAAATATTCATCTTCTTCAAAAAGGCAGTCTTCCACCTCTTCTTCGGTTTGCGGTTCGATATAATTTTCAATCTGTTTGCCTTTTAGCATTTTTTTATATTTTTCACTAAATGTGGAAATGCAGTACAGGTTAAGGACATATTCGGGATCGTGTGACAGGTAACACTTTCCTTCTATTCTTTTTTTAAACTCTAATTAGGCTTGATATTCAAGTAAAATCTGGGCATAGACTTCCTTTGAACTTTTTGGAATAGAAGATAAATGTTATCTCTCCCTTCTTATAAGAGAGATATTCCTCTTGTAATAATAAAATTGGAAAAGCAGGAATTGAAGTTAAATCTTTTGCGAAATTTAGACATTAATGCGGGCTACAACTGTGAAAAAATATGTTTGAAAGGCAGAAAATAAAGTTTCAATCCCCAAAGGGCAGGCTACAAACATGAGTCACCTGACTTTCCCAGGTTGCAAATAGCTGTTTCAATCCCCAAAGGGGAGGCTACAAACCCATCGGGTAATGCACAACGTAAGTCGCCATTAGGTGTTTCAATCC
>NZ_APGP01000118.1:0-36589 GCF_000404025.1 Caldicellulosiruptor sp. F32 | reverse complement strand
CCACCATTTGAAAAATAATTTTTTCTTATCTTATCACCATTTTGAGATGGAATAACTTCTGTTTTCAAAATTACTATATCGCTTTTGTTGTTCTCAGATCTACTTTCAGCAACAACAATATTCAACTTGTACAAAATAGGAACTAAAAGCAAAAATAAAATTAATATTGTTGCTTTCAGAATTTTACAATTGGTCATTTTTTTAATTTGCATTACAAATCAACTCCTTTCTTAGATTAAAAAATTATAATCCCTCTTAAGGTTTTACCCACTAATTTTCAAACATTTTCTAATCACCTCTTGAGTAATTTATTTTTTAATATATTATACCACACATGTACAAATACTACAATTGTAAGATTAAACAAAAAAAAATAAATGCATTCTCTCAATTTTTTGGCAAAATATTATATTATTAATTCTAATAAATGATTTTTTCAGTATAAAAGCAACGTTTTCAAGAAATATGTGTTATAATATTGACAGGGTTGGTAAAAGAAAATTTATGAGAGAATATATAAAGCATGTAAAGGACACAAAGATTTACTAAATAACAACGTAAAGTAAAGATTGCCCAGATAGTAACAACCTTCTTTAATAAAGTCTCTCTTACTAAACCGCAAATGGGAGGGATACAAAAGTGACAAATATTAATGCAAAGAAATTAATTATTAGTTTTGTAACTCTATTTTTAGTAATTATTGTTAGATTCTGCATTGTAAATGATATTGCAAAAGGAGAAAACGTAACTCAGCAGACTAATACACCTGTCAAAAAACTTTATGAGTTAAAAGTTGATAAAAAACTTCAATGTTATTTTGACAAAAATTATGCTTACATCAAACTTCCACAAGATTTTTTAAAGAAAAGTATTGATATTAAGATAAGAATTTACCGAAAAAATAAAACCACCGAGGATTATTATTTAACACTCTACCAAGTTAATAATCAAACATTTAGGTACAAGATAGATGGTAATAATGTCAATAAAGTGGAAGCTTATCCTTTAAATAAAAAAATCGGTATTTCAATAACAGAAGTTACGTGGCTACAAAATTCCGTTTTTGTTGATGTTTACAAAGAACCAAAGTCAAATATAAGTCCTGCGTTCATAGTTGTCCGTGGATATAATCAAAACAATGAGCTGTGCTATGTTTCATCAATGAATATTAGAAATCTTTCAGAAGGAAAGGAAAGGCTGGATATAGAAACAGATACACCTTCTGATCTTGCATATATTGAAGCATACCTTGAATATGCAACCATTAAGTCAACTCGGGTGGTTGATTGGGCTTATGACAAGATTGAAAGAAGAGTGTATGTCACGGCAACATATTATGAGCCATATTTTGAAAAGATTTCGAAAAAAAGGGTATCATAGATAGAGATCAAATGTATGACCGCTATTTGTATTTGAAACTTAATGGGTTCGACTTGAATGGTAAAAAAATAGCTTTGAGTTCTCGAAACATGGTTTTTGATATTAAGAAACTAATTAGAACAGAAGATTATGTTATTGATACATGTATTGCACAACTTAACTTACCAGAAACTGTTGTGCCTGACAAATGGGAGGTTGAGTGTTTTACACATGAAAGGTTCAAAACTATTGAGAATAAAACTGATTCTTCATACGTTGTGGACTGGTGCTTAGATAAAGCAGGGAATTTATACATTGTAACTGTGAATAATACAAAAAAGGATATGCAGTTTTTAGTAATAAGAGGGTACGACGACAGAAATAACAAGATATTTTTAA
Organism: Caldicellulosiruptor sp. F32; assembly: GCF_000404025.1. NCBI lineage: Bacteria > Bacillati > Bacillota > Caldicellulosiruptorales > Caldicellulosiruptoraceae > Caldicellulosiruptor > Caldicellulosiruptor sp. F32. The sequence continues at coordinate 34,831 of NZ_APGP01000118.1, read as the reverse complement.
GCTCAAGAAATGTCCGGTTAAAACCGCAGACTATTGACACAAGTGTTATTTCAGGTGTGCCTACTTATTTGAAAAATATTCAGGTTGAAATTGTACAAAACAAATCTATGCCTTCATTTGTTGTTGACTGGTGTTTGAACAAGCAAGGTAATTTGTATATAGTTGGCATAAATAATTCTGAAAGAGATGATAACCTGTGGGTAAAGATAGAAGGCTATGACCAAAAAGGGCAAAAAATTTGGGTGGGTTCGAGAAACTTTAGAGTCCGAAAAGGAACAATTGACACTTGTATCGTAAATAATATTCCTGCATATGTTAAAAAAGTTAATGTATCAATTTTGCCTGAGCAGGATGGTGTTAAGATTCAGGAAAAGTTATTCGACAGAGAGCGAAGAAAATTGTATATTATTATTACAAATTATGGAAATGACAAAAATATAAAAATTCAAGTAAATGGTTTTGACGCAAATGGCAGGCTTGTGTACAAAAGTATGTATAATGCAAATGCAAAAAGTAATATTGTGGGAGCGCATACGATTAACATATCGAATAGCAAGATAGAACGAGTAGAAATAAATGTAAAATAAAAAACAGGGGACCATTTTTAAAAATGCTCTTTTTGGTCCCCAGTTATTAGTTTTCGGTATCTTTATGTTCGTAGATTATCAACTATTAATATGGTCTCATAAACATCTGTGTCCAATACAAAACTCCATTACTCTTTTTTGCAACCCCAACACCAATCTCAGTAAAAGAAGGGCTTAGTATATTTGCCCTGTGACCAGGGGAAGACATCCATGCTCTTACAACTTCTTGAGCACTCCTTTGCCCGTATGCAATATTTTCACCAGCAGCCATGAACTTTAGTCCAAAACTTTCCATCATTTTAAAAGGTGAACCGTAAGTAGGAGAGTAGTGCGAAAAATAGTTTTTGTTTGCCATGTCTTGAGATTTAAACCTTGCTACGCGACAAAGCTGCCAGTTTGTCTTCAAAGCAGGAAGTCCTACCTTTGCCCTCTCTTGATTTGTCAGTTTAATTACTTCATTTTCTAAGACATTTAAATTGTTGCTATTTGGAATATTTATCTTTTGCCCAGGGTATATAAGGTTAGGATTTTTAATTTGAGGATTTGCTTTCAAAAGTTCGCTTATTCCAATTTGGTTTTTAACAGCAATACTCCAGATAGTATCCCCTGCTTGAACTGTATAAGTTTTTGTTTGTGCAAATGCTGTTGAAAATGATAAAAGAACTATAATGCTTAAAACTGCTAATGTTTTTCTCATAAATTTCACCTCCCCATTTATTAGTTTCTTAAATTGTTTGTAAAAATATAAGCAAAGATTTGCTAATTCCAAGGTACGTAATTCAATTTTCTAAATTGCAATATTAATGCAACACTTTTTTAAAATGAACCGAAAATTGTAATATGATTAACACGACAAACTGTGTATGATAATAGTTGCGAATATATGCCTGCTTCCCAGCAGGAAAGAAGAAAGCTGTCATTTTGTGTTATATATTCTCCTATTTGGATGGTATCTCCTATACCACCTACAAAAACTTCTCTAATGTATCTGCTTCACATATTCCCTTCATTTCCTCTAGAAACTTTTCTATGCTACTTTTGTAGTTAAACATCCTTCTGGGAAGTCTATTGCAAAAATCTTCAACTCCTCTTTATAGCTTCTTTTGATATTTTGCTTATTTCTTTTCCTTTGGGTAAAAAACGCCTTATCAATTCTATTTGCCCGCTCGTTTGTTCCTCTCACATATGTGAATATGGGTGTGTATAATATCCTTCCGACCCTAATTCATTTAAGACTTTTCCAAGCCTACTTGCTTCACTACCATTGTCGCTTGTTACACTTTTGAACACTCTATTGAATTTCTCTCCCATCTTATCTTTGCTAAATCCAAGCTTTTGCCTACAATATTCAACAACTGTAATAACATTCCATTTATCTTTCAGTATCTTTTATTCTACAAACTTCAAAAGTTTTTCCACCTCTAAAAGTTTGTTTTTCCTGTTACGCTTTGCTTCTTAATATCTCATACACAACTTTACCTGTTTGAGCAAAGTATTTTTCAAATGTTACTTGTGTCAGTTTCTCATTTGAGTGGTTATTCTTTGTTTTACTTCACGTAAAATTGTACTTGCACTTTTTATGAAGCTCCTTTGTTATCTCTCTTATGCCATATCCCAATTTCTAATAACTTTTCTATAATTTCTCTTTCTGCTTAACTTAGGTGTTTAAATCTTCTTCTCTTTGTGGTATGATTATCATAGGTCATAACTTCAAACCTCCTGTGTATGGTTTTGTCTTTTTATACTGCTATCATACACAGTTTGAAGCTATGGCTTCAATATTTCTTACCTTGTTGCATTTAATTTTACAACAAACATATAAAAATTTTTGTTTAAAATACTTGACAATTATAATTAACAAGTGTAAAATAAAAACATAAACTACACATGTAAAAAAGGAGTATACAAAAATTATGAAAGAAAAATCATTTCCAAAGATTTCGAAAGCAGAGTTAGAGGTAATGAAAGTGGTATGGAAAGAAAATAGAGTTTTGAGTGGCAGGGAGATTGTAACAAAAGTGATGGAGACAAACAAGAAGTGGCATAAGAATACCATATTCACTTTAATTGATCGCTTAGCTAAAAAAGGTGCTCTAAAAGTAGAAAAGAAAGGGAAGTTCAATTTTTACACGGCAAGTATAACTGAGGAGGACTATAAAAAGGAAGAAGCAAGAGATATTTTACAGAGGATGTTTGGTGGGTCTTTTAGAAATGTAATTGCAACTTTTTTGGAAACTACTAATGTGAGTAAAAAGGAGATAGAAGAGATAAAGAAGATGTTAGATGAGAAGGGATGCTGCAAGTATGATAATGGAAGTTTTTAAATGAGTGATGGGAATGTCGAGACTTGTCGAGAATTTTGTATATCCAATTCATAGCGTAATTTGAAGAGTTGTAAGATTTCGTAAGTGTAGTGTCTAATAAGAGGTACTCCATTTTTCCATTTACCTCGCTTAAAGTTCTCTCTTTGAAAATAAATATTAATCTCAAGAATCTCTGTTGATTGAAAATATCCGCCCGATTTCATTCTTATCTTTTCAATTATACTATTTATGCTCTCTACTGCCTCAGTTGTGTAAATATGCTTTCTAATCTCCTCAGGATAATTTATATGAACAAAGTAAAACTCAGCTTTTTCTAAAAGTCCTTTTAAAAAGCGAGGATATTTAGGAAGGTATTCATTGCAAAGTTGATTGAATCCAGAGACAGCTTCATCAACATCAGAAGAAGATAATCTTATTTTATCTAATTCTTTATTGAATTTTGAACTATCTTCTTTTGTCATATCTCGTTTTACATTACGTTGCAGGTGGGCAAAAGCAAACTTAAGCTCAGCTCAAGAGCAAGCGATTTTGACAGCATCTATTTATTGATAGGGAAGTCATCGCTTACAATTATTAAGACTTTTTTAGGACCTCTTGTTGATTAAATCTTTAAAGACTTTCATCCTATCAGTTTTGTTTTCTTTGCCAAAGAAGGTGTAAATGCCAAAGATATCTTTTTTGCTATCTAAAATCGATGCCGAGAACAACATAGCAGGTAGCCTGTTTGACTTTTGAATTGTCCCTGATTTCACAGTGGTAGCCATCAATTTAAAGTAGCGAAGACATTTTCGGGCAACTCACGTTATTTAAAGAGCTGGAATTCGTTTTTAAGGTCATTTTTGATTTTAGATATTTCCTCCTCTGAGTAAGGTAAGTCAAGGTTTTTAAGGGTTTGGATTAGCAAACTTTCAGAGTAACTATTGGCAACCAAAGACATAAGTAAATCGGTGTAAGATGAATCGACTCTTTTATATGACTGTGGCAAGACAGAAGGATAGAGTAAAGGCAAAGATTAAAAAGCCAAATCACTTTTCAAAGATTTCAGAAGGTATTGCCATTGTAGAGGATGATAAAGGTTTAAAGGGTTTTTATGTATTTAGTTCAGACAAAAAATTAGATGTAGATAATGCAAAAACAGAAAGGTGGTATTTAAAAAATCTCAAATTGTTTCAATAACTTTAATAGTGTCATTTTGGAAGGAATATACAATTTTTAACAAGAAAGGCTGCAAGAAGAATTTTTCTCTTGCAGCCGAATTTTTAAGCTCTGATTTTAATTGAGTTTTACCTTTCCACCTTTGGCATAGGTGATAAGATTGAAGTGTTATTTGCCCTTGCTCTTATCAAAATTGCCTCAAGTAAGCCTCTATTTTTGTGTGGCTTTTCTGTGCATGCGATTATATCCTCATGTGGCAGGTTATTAATTCTGTCATTCATTGCTTTTATCGCATCAATCGAGTTTATAACAGCTCGCTCAACTGGCATTCTCTCTGGATTTATGTCAATTCCAAAATATCCCCTGTAGCCATACATCTTCATGACATAAAGTGCTGCTTCTGCCTGTTCAGGTGAGATAACACCGACGTTTAAATCTTGGTCATAATTTCCAAGTGGTTGGCTGTTCCAGTGTGTATGATAGAGCTTTCCATACTCAAGTGCAAGTGAAAATGCATACGCCAAATCCTCAAATCCCATCAAAACATGTCCAACCTCAGGATTAAGACCCACTAAAGAGTCATCCTCTAAAATCTTTTTGTTTTCAGGGTTTTGCAGCAATTTTTCAACCTTTTGTGCAAGAAGTATACCTTCGCCAGTCAGCCCGTAAATTATTCTTCCTCTTGGCTCATATGGTTTTGGCTCAATTGCAACCTTTACACCTGGCACAGCATCCATTGCCTCAGCAATACCTTCAGCAAACCTGTCTCTCATTCTTATAAAGTCAATTCCAAATTGGTTTTCGTATCCATCTCCACCGGGCCAGATGATACAAAATTCACAGTCAAGCTCTTTGTTTAGCATCAAAGACGTTTTAAGTCTCTCGATAGCCTTTTTTCTTACTTCTTCAATGGGTGAGGCGAGTGATGAAAATTCGAAATCGTTTTCATAGAACAAATTAGGAATTACTGATAAAATCTTTATTCCTGTATCTCTTGAAAACTTTTTGTAAAGCTCTAAGTTGTCTTCGTTAATTTCGTTTGGATAATGAGCCTCTAAAGCGCAAACTCCATAGTCTTTAAGCTTTGCTATGATTTCAAGTCTTTCTTCAATTGTTTTTGGTTCGCCAAGTGGTGCATGGAATCTGCTTGGATGGTCTGAAAAATACCAGATACCAACAGAAAATTTAAGGTCAAGCTCAAATGTCTTAAGGTGCTGAATCAGCTCATCAACGCTTCTTCTTTTCATCTGATAGCTTGTGTTTTCAAGCATACTCAAAAACCTCCTTTAATCTATTATGAATTTTAAATTACTGCCGAATTTCAAAGTGCTTTTTCAATAAATCCAATGCTCTCAAGCCACATTTCACAAAGCTTTGTCCAAGCCTCAATATGAGGCGTGTCTTTAGCAAGTCCAAGGCCATGTCTTCCATGTGGGAAGATGTGAAGTTCAAAAGGTACGTTGTGTTTTTTTAGCGCCATTGCGAACAAAAGAGAATTTTCAACTCTAACTGAACTGTCGTCACTTGTGTGCCACAAAAAAGTTGGTGGTGTTCTTTCAGTCACCATGTTCTGGGAAGATAATGTCCAAACCCAAACAGGGTCAGGAGAGTCACCTAACAAGGCCTTTTTTGAGCCATCATGTGTAAACTCTGCCATGCTAATAACAGGATAGCACAAAATCATGCAATCTGGCCGACATGACACCCTTTCAACAGGGTCATTGCTTTTCTTGTCACCCTGGTCAAAGAGAGTACCTACTGTTGATGCCAAGTGCCCACCTGCCGAAAATCCCAAAACCCCAATTTTTTTTGGGTCTATGTTCCATTTTTTTGCATTGTATCTCACAAGCCTTACAGCTCTTTTGGCATCAAAAAGCGGAACTGGATGTTTGTAAGGTGATACCCTGTAATGAAGCACAAAAGCTGAAATTCCAATACTGTTTAACCACTTTGCAACAGGTTCGGCTTCATGTGATGCCCTGTGTGTGTATCCCCCACCTGGAAAGACAATTATACATGAGTTTTGCTTACCATTTTCAAGTATGTAGGGTTCTAAATATGGTACAAATCCATTTTGGGGGTCAAAAAGTGGAACATCTTTTTCCCACAATGGTATCATGAATCCGCTTTCACCCTTTTGCCACCTTACTCTCTTCTACAACATTATAATACCATTAAAATAGAAATTTGCAAAGTACAATTTTAAGATTAAATCACGACTTTTAAAACCTCAGAGAAACTACAATATTGCTCAAAACAATAATGACAATTATAGCCAGGGTAATTACAAAGTAAATCAAATCCTTTTCAAGAAGGAACATAAAGAGAGAGACCACCAATCTTGCAAATGGGGTTAAAAAGAGTATATAGAGCCCCACCTTTATTATTAAACTTGCAACCTTAGCATTAACTAAAATGTGTGCTAAAAGTCCAAAAGAGATTACAGCAATGCTAAGTACAACCCCAACCCTTAAAATCAAGCTTATTACCTTTTCTATGTCCAAGCTTTTTTTACTTTCCATTTTATAACAACCCCTTTTTTATCATCTCAATTGATGTGTAAATTAGGATGATGGCAAATGCAACTTTTAGGTATTTTGACTTTATGTACGGCATGACCTTTGCGCCAATTAAAGAGCCGCCTAAAACCCCTACTGCAACAGCACCACAAATGTCATAGACTATATCCCCTCTTGCAAGATATATGCTAATACTTGCTAAGGCTGTCACGCCCATCATGAAATTGCTTGTTGCAGTTGAGACCTTAAAAGGAAGTTTCATTATTGTATCAAGAGCCAGAACTTTAAATATTCCACTTCCAATTCCCAAAAGACCAGACAAAAGCCCTGCAAATGTCATCATCAAAAAGCCCCAGAAGGTGTTTTGGGCGCTATAGGTTATTTCTCTGTTCAAAATTTTGTCATAGTAGCTTCCATAGAGCTTTAAAATCTTTGTCCATTTTGTTGCTTGGCTATATTCTCTTGGCTTTTCATCAGACGTTCTGTTTTTTATCATTAAAAAAGAGTTGTAAAGAAGAAGTATTCCAAATATTACAGACAAAATCTTTGTGGGTAAAAAACCGCTTAAAATTGCTCCAAGTACACCGCCAATGACTGTTGCAAGCTGCAAAAACATTCCAATTCTAAGATGCGTGAGCTTATCTTTTACATACGCAGAGGCAGCACCAGATGACGTTGCAATGACAGACACAAGCCCAGCTGCTGCTGCCTGGTGCATGTTAAGTTTAAATACAATTGACAAAAAAGGAATTACAATAAGCCCGCCGCCAATTCCCAAAAGTGAGCCAATAAATCCAGCTATTATTGATACTACCAATACTTCAAAAATCATTTTTGTACACTCCTCAAAAGTTTTCTGCAAACTCAAAGGCAGGATAATTACTAATAACTATTATTATACCACCAATTTCCTAAATAGGTGATTAAAAATTTGCCTCTTTTCAAATAAGGAATTAAAATTTTTGTCTAAATATAATATAATAAATGTTGAAAAGATAGTATTCAGGTGATTGATGTGAAGTTTGAAATAGGCCTTGAAAAACTCAATATTGAATTTTCAAAAGACAAGCTCTTAAAAGACTTCACAACATTTAAAATCGGCGGGAAAGCAAGATATATTGTTTTTCCGAAGAATATAGATGAGCTAATTAAAATTATACAGCTTGCCAAAGAAAATGGAATTAGTTGGCGCATAGTTGGAAATTGCTCCAATGTCCTTGTTTCAGACAAAGGTTTTGATGGTGCCATAATTACCACAACTAAGATGGATTTTTTTAAAACAGAAAAAAATTTGATTGAGGCAGAATGTGGGTGTATGATTTCTCAGGTTGCAAGAAAAGCATGCGAAAATGGCTTGAAGGGCTTGGAGTTTGCAGTAGGCATTCCTGGTACAGTTGGCGGTGCTGTATATATGAACGCAGGCGCATACGATGGTGAGATAAAAGATGTGTTTGAATGTGCGGAGGTTTTGGATGAAAATCTAAACATCCTTAAACTTGGAAAGTCAGATATGAGATTTTCATATAGATACAGCAGACTAAAAGAAGAAAAGCTGATTTTGCTGAAAGCAACTTTTCGCCTGCAATATGCGGGGGAGGAAGATGTCCCGCCCATAGAAAAAGCAAATGAATACAACCAGAGAAGAAGAAAAAAACAGCCGCTGCAGTATCCAAGTGCAGGCTCCATTTTCAAACGTCCACCAGGGAATTTTGCAGGAAAGCTTATAGAAGATGCAGGCTTGAAAGGATATAGAGTTGGCAATGCTTCTATTTCTGAAAAGCATGCAGGTTTTATAGTAAACTTAGGTGATGCCTTAGCAGAGGATGTAAGAAAACTTATTTACCATACACAAAAGACTGTGTATGAAAAGTTTGGGGTACTTTTAGAACCTGAAATAGAGTTTATAGGCGAGTTTGAAACGCCACTTTTTGAGATACCCATAAAATAGAAAACAAAAAGGGTGATCTTGTTGGAGACAGTGATAATAACCGGAATGTCTGGTGCTGGTAAGAGCTTGGCAATTAGGGCATTTGAAGACATGGGATTTTTTTGTATAGACAACCTTCCTCCACAGTTTTTGCCCAAGATTGCTGAGCTTGCAAGTGCAAGCAATGACAAGATTTCAAGGATTGCAGCAGTTATTGACATCCGCGGTGGAGAGCTCTTTGATGATTTCAAGGATGTTTTAAATGATCTCAAAAAAGGGACATACAACTTCAAAGTTCTCTTTTTAGACGCGCATGATAATGTATTGGTCCAAAGATATAAAGAAACAAGGCGAAAACATCCTCTTAGTTTTGAGAGTGACGGCAGCATTTTAGAGGCCATCCAAAAAGAAAGAGAAAAGCTTGAGGATATAAAAAGATATGCAGATTTTATCATCGATACCTCTACTCTTTCGCCGAGGGATTTAAAAGAAAAACTTTTTGAGATTTTTTCTGCCCAAAGATCTCGGGAAACTATGTTAATAACAGTTATGTCTTTTGGTTTCAAATATGGACTTCCTTTGGATGCCGACCTGGTATTCGATGTGAGATTCATTCCTAATCCTTTTTATATAGAAGAGCTAAAACACAAGACGGGAAAGGAAAAAGAGGTCAAAGAATATGTGCTAAAGTGGGATGTGACAAAGGAATTTTTAAAAAAGTTTTTTGATTTAATTTTATTCTTAATACCAAATTATGCAGAAGAAGGGAAAGCACAACTTGTAATTGCAATTGGCTGCACTGGTGGGAAGCATCGATCTGTTACGATTGCTGAAGAACTTTTTGAGCTTATCAAAAATAATGGATATAAAGCGTCCATTTTTCATAGAGATATAGAGAAAGATATAAAAGGGTGACAGTCATGATATTTGATTTTCTAAAACCAGGGATATATATAAAAAGATGGATTTTGTTTATGGTTTTGTGCATTTTATTGATTTCAGCGTCATTGAATAGATACGTTGAAATCTTTAATTTTACCTTAGAGCTTCACCTATCCCTCAGGATAGCATTGTTTATAGTTGGAATTTTACTATTTTTCCTTTCACTGATGGGGTTGATAAGAGGTTTTATCAGGCTTTTGAATAGAAGTCTTCCTTATCGTATAAGTCAAAAGACAATCTTTGATGCTATCTATTCAAAAGGTTTTTTAGAAAAAGGACCAAGAATTGTTGCGATTGGTGGTGGAACAGGTCTTTCGACAATGCTAAGAGGTATAAAAAATCTTACTGCCAATATCACAGCTATTGTCACAGTTGCAGACGACGGTGGTGGTTCAGGAAAGCTCAGAGAAGATTTAGGTATGCTACCGCCCGGTGATATCAGAAACTGTATTTTAGCCTTGGCAAACACAGAGGAGATAATGCAAGAGCTTTTAAACTACAGGTTCAAGGAAGGAAGCCTGAAAGGTCAGAGTTTTGGCAACCTCTTTTTAGCTGCAATGACAGGCATTGCGGGAAGCTTTGAAAAGGCAGTAAAACTTATGAGCGAGGTCTTGGCAGTAAGAGGAAAGGTCTTGCCAGTTACGCTTGATAACATAAATCTTTGTGCTGAGCTTGAAAATGGGCAGGTTATTGTTGGTGAGTCAAGAATACCTGATGTTGTAAAACAAACAAGAAGTGCAATCAAGAGAGTCTTTATCACACCTTCTGATGCAAAGCCAAACGCAGAGGTTTTAGAAGAAATTGAAAAGGCAGATGTTATAATAATCGGACCGGGAAGTCTTTATACAAGCATAATGCCAAATCTACTCTTTAACGAGGTGGTTGAGAGTATAAAGAGGAGCCACGCAAAAAAGATTTACATTGCAAACATCATGACACAGCCTGGCGAGACAGACGATTATACCCTTTATGACCATATTCGTGCAATAGAGGACCACTGCAAAGGCAGGATTTTTGACATTGTAATTGTAAACAACCAGCCAATACCACTTGATGTGCTTCAGCGCTATGAAGAAGACGGTGCAAAGCCAGTCTACGCTGACAAAAAGACAAAAGAGGATGGGTATGTATTAATCGAAGAAGGACTTTTGAATATATCAAATGGACTAATTCGTCACAACTCAGCAAAATTGGCAAGGGTTATTAGCAACCTTATCTATGGGAAAGACGTCATTCATGAGTATAAGTTAGGTTATTTTAGACTGAAAAATCTTAGCAAGCCTTTTAGAGGCTGAACTTAACTTTTTCTCAAGTCGCTTTTTTGGGGGAGAAGAAAAGATGTCGTTTTCGTCGTCTGCAAAGGCAGAGGTCTCAAAGAAGCTAATGCAGGCTTCTTGCTGTAGAAAAGCTGCTATTGCTGCCTTTTTGAAGTTTGCAGGAGTAATATATCAGTCAGAAGGCATATTTTCTTTTAAGGCTTCATTTGAAAATGCCCAGACAGCAAGAGCATTTTTTCTTCTTATAAAAAATGGATTTTCCAAGCACTGCGAAGTTACAATAAAGAAGAACAGTAAGCTTAATAAAAACTATGTTTACACCATAATTTTACCACCAAGTACTGACAACTTGCAGGTTTTAAAAGAGCTGCACTTTGTGAAGAAGACTTCAAAAGAACACATTTTAAGTTTTTCTCTCAAAGAAGAGCTTGTTAAAAAAAAATGTTGTAAAAAAGCATTCCTGCAGGCAACGTTTTTGTCATGCGGTTCAATAACCAACCCTGAGAAGATGTATCATTTAGAGTTTGACATGAAAACAAAAGAAGATGCTGAATTTTTACAAAAGATTTTAAGGTCGTTTGAGTTTGAGGCAAAAATTGTTGAAAGAAAGTCCCATTATGTAGTATACTTAAAGGAAGGTGAACAAATAGTAGATTTTTTAAATATAATTGGTGCACATGCAGCTCTTTTAGAGCTTGAAAATATTAGGATTGTCAAAGAGCTGAGAAACAATGTCAATCGTCTTGTCAATTGTGAGACTGCCAATTTAGAAAAGACTATAAATGCCTCAATGAGACATATTGAGAATATTGAATTTATTGAAAAGACCATTGGTATTGACAGTCTTCCGGAAAACTTGCGCGAGATTGCAAGGCTTAGGATAAAATACAAAGATGCCTCACTAAAAGAGCTTGGCAGTATGCTCAAAAACCCCCTTGGCAAATCTGGTGTCAATCACAGACTGAGAAAGATAGACAAAATTGCCGAGGAACTTAGAAAAGGAGGAATATTGTATGCAAAGCCTTCAGATGAAAGTTGAAAATTCTCAGGGTATCTCATCCAGAGGTGCAGCGCTTTTGGTTCAGGTTGCAAGCAAGTTCAAGTCCATCATTTGGATAGAAAAGGATGAAAAAAGGGCTAATGCAAAGAGTATCATGGGTCTGATGTCGCTCATGGTAAACTATGGAGATGATATAACAATTATTACAGAAGGCGAAGATGAAAAAGAGGCGTTAGATGCCGTTGTTATGCTTATAAACTCTGACTTTAGTGAAGAGGTTGCAAAAGAAATTACACAAGAAAAATAAAGTGAGATATGGATTATCAGAGGCTGCTTAAAAGTGTTTTTTTTTAAGCAGCTTTTTTTAAAATTTTGAAAAAGAGAGAGGATGGGATGCCATTTTGTTTAAAAATGATGTTTACAAAAAGGTTTTAGTTTTTGACGGTGCAATGGGCACTCAGCTTATTCAAAACGGGCTAAAAGGAGATGAATGTCCAGACCTGTGGTCTTTGACAAAGCCGGATGTTATAGCAAAGATACACAGGGGCTATTTTGAAGCAGGCTCTGACTGCATTGAAACAAACACATTCGGTGCAAACAGGGAAAAACTTAAAAAGTACGGGCTTGAAAATAGGGTAGGGGATATAAACAAAGCTGCCGTTTTGCTTGCAAAAGATGTTGCAAAAGAGTATGGAGGGTATGTTGGACTTTCTGTTGGGCCTACGGGAAGGCTGATGAGGCCATCTGGTGACTTGGACTTTGATGAGGCAGAGGCTGTATTTTATGAGCAACTTTTAGCAGGAATTGAGGCGGGAGCTGATTTTATTTCTATTGAGACAATGTCTGACATAAAAGAGGCAAAGGCTGCATTTTTGGCGTACAAAAAGGCAAAAGAAAATGCAAACAAAGATGTTGCTTGTTTGGTTTCTTTGACTTTTGAAGAGAACAAAAGACTACTTATGGGCACGCCACCTGAGGTTGCAGCTTACTTTTTTAGTTTTATTGGTGCAGACCTTGTTGGTGCAAACTGCTCAGGCGGGGCAAAACAGCTTTTAGATGTTATAAAGTCTATGAACGGATTTTCATTTGTACCACTGTCCACGAAGCCAAACGCAGGACTCCCTAAAATGATTGATGGAAAGGTTATATACGAGGATTGTATAGCTGATTTTGAATCTTCAACAGAGGAATTTATCCAAAGCGGTGTTAGACTTTATGGTGGTTGTTGCGGTACAAATCCTGAGTATATAAAGGCAATTGCAAAGCTTGTAAAAGGCAAAAATATCTTGTTTGAAAGCATGGCAGAAAAGAGGTTTATAACTTCAATATATTCAATTTTAGATGTGTCGTCTAAATTTAGTGTTTATGAATTCAAACTCACAAATGACTTTTCACAAGAAAGTGTCTTTGAGCTTGTTGGCATTGAAGAAGATAGTATACTTGTTGACATTAACGAAGGTGTAGAGATAGATGTCTTGAAAAGCTTCTTGGTTGAATCACAGGACTTTTCAAAAAAGCCTTATATATTTAATATCAAGACAAAAGAGCAAGCAGATTTAATTGACAGATACTATTTTGGTGTGTATGGTTCAGTATCGAGCCTTTGTGGCAGCAGCGGAATCAAAGTGGAGATTTGAGAGAGAAGATGAGGAGGGGCTGGATTGAAGAGCTTTAGAGAGTTTTTGAGTCAGCAAGATATTGTGCTTTTTGACGGTGCAATGGGAACAGAACTTTTAAACAGAGGCTATAACAAAGATTTTCCACTTGAGTGGGCAAACATCTCAAACCCAGATCTTGTAAAAAGTATTCACAACGACTACATTTTAGCAGGAAGCCAATGTATAGAGACAAATACATTTGGTGCAAATGAGTGCAAACTAAAACTTTACGGTTTTGAAGGGCAAGTTGAGAAAGTAAACAGAAGCGCTGTAAAACTTGCAAAAGAGGTAGCAGGGCAAACAGCATATGTTATTGGAAGTGTTGGACCTCTTGGAAAGCCGGTTGGCAGTGGATTTGAGATAGACGACAAAAAAGCAAAAGAGGTTTATAAAAGGCAGCTTTATTTTCTTTTAGATGAAGGTGTGGATGCTATTCTGTTTGAGACAGCTGCATCCACACATGAAGTTTTTATTGCGATTGAAGCTTTAAAAGAGCTTGACAGTAACTTTCCATACATTGTCCAGTTTTCATTCTCAAGAGAGCTAACTACAGTGTACGGTGAGGACATTTACAGGGTTATAGAGTTCTTAAAAAACCTTGATGCAGATGTGGTTGGCCTTAACTGTGGCAATGGTCCACACCAGACATTAGAGGCTTTGAAGATATTTTCCCAGCATTTAAAAGGACCATTTTCAGTCCAGCCAAATGCAGGCTATCCTCAGCTTTTGCAAGGAAGGCTTGTATATTCAACTTCTGCAAATTATTTTGCTTCGTTTGTAGATGAGTATGTAAAATATGGGGCAAAGATAATAGGTGGGTGCTGCGGAACAACACCTGAGCATATAAAGGCTATAAAAGAGAGGATAAAGACAATTAGCAAAAGTATAGAAATTGAGGTTATTGAAAAAAAAGAAGAACAAAAGAGTATTTTGAAAGACACACCTTCTGAGCTTTCACAAAAACTTGGTAAAAAGTTTATCTTTACAGTTGAGATAAGTCCACCAAAGGGAATAGAGCTTGAAAAGACAAAAGAAGGTGTAAGACTTTTAAAAGAGGCGGGGGCAGACACGGTAAATATTGCAGATTCACCAATGGCAAGAGTGAGAATCTCACCGATTGCACTTGCGCATATATTAAAAGAAGAGCTTGGGGTGGAATCAATACTTTACTTTACATGCAGAGATAGAAATCTTATTTCTCTTCAATCAGAACTTTTAGGTGCAGCAGCATTGGGTGTTAAAAATGTTTTGGCACTGACAGGTGACCCACCATCAATTGGCGATCATCCACAGGCAAAACCTGTTTTTGATGTTAACTCTGAAGGACTTGTACTCATTTTGAACAAGCTCAACAGCGGGACAGACTACATGGGGAATCCAATTGGCAAGGCGACAAACTTTACAATTGGCGTTGCATTAAACCTTAACGCAGATGATTTGAACAAGGAGATTGAGAGACTCAAACGAAAAATAGAAAATGGGGCGCATTTTATAGAAACTCAGCCAATTTATGAGGTGGAGAGCTTAGAGAGGTTTTTTGAAAAGGTGGATTTTAAACTGCCGCCAATTTTAGGGGGTGTTTTGCCTCTCAGGTCATCAAGACATGCTGAGTTTTTGCACAACGAGGTGCCAGGGATAACAATACCAGATAAAATCCGTGAGAGGATGAAGAACTCAAAAGACCCTGTAAAAGAGGGAATAGAGATTGCCTGCGAGATTGTTGATAGAATAAAAGGGATGGTCTCAGGGATCTATATAATGCCACCTTTTGAAAAATATGAGATGGCAGCAGAGATTATAAAGAGGTTTAGGACTTGAAAAGGGTTGTTATAATTGTGGAATAATATTGAAATTATTCTATCGTTATGTTTAAACCAATTTGATAGAATAATGCGAGGATAATTTAATGGGGGTTTTTATGATGTCAGAAAGAGAAATGTTAGAAAAGATATTGGAAGGTATTGGAGAGATAAAGACTGAGGTGAGTGAGGTCAAATTAAGACTTGACAGAGTTGAAGAGAGGCTTGACAGAGTTGAAGAGAGGCTTGACAGACTTGAAGCAAGGGTCGACAGGCTTGAAGAGAGGGTAAGTAGGCTGGAAGAAAAGGTAAGTAGGCTTGAAGAGAGGGTTGAAGAGTTAGAAAAACAGGTTGAGCTGCTTGACAAAGAAGTTTATGCTCTGCGCCAGACAGTCCAAGAGAATACCAACAGCATAAACACACTTTACAATGGCCTTGCTTTTTTAGTAGAATTTAGAACCCAGATGTTAAATTTCAAAGAAGAGATGACAGCTTTTAAAGATGATGCTAAAAAGAAGATAGAAGATTTAATTGTAACAAGCAAAGCCACAAAACAACTTTACGGTGAGCATGACGTGGACATAAAGATTTTGAAGCAGAAGATTGGGATGGTCGTTTGAGATAAAAAATGCTCAGACAGATGGTCTGGGCTTTTTTATTTTTTAGTTTATGAGAGATAGGATATTAAAGAAGGCAAAAGATAAAAAGAAATAATTGATAATCGACTTTGTTCGACAAATTTGTATAAAAAATGTGGGTTATAATATTTCATAAATAATAATAGCAAGTACTTTGTATCAAAACTTTTTCTCCATACCTATCGATAAAGAATATAAGCTTTTGCAGATTTGGTACCAAAAAGAGCCAAGCTTGAATATTTCCAATTTTATAATGAGAAATAATGGGAAAGGAGAATTACCTATGAAAAAAACCTACCTTCTCAAAAATCTAAGTTTAAGCCTTTTGGAGAACGTAAAACCTAATCAGCTCATAATCCTTCCACGACGCTTTAGCATAAAAAAGCTAAGAGAAAGGGTTGTTGAAAAAAATGGAGTTTTGTTTGACATTGACATATTCACATTTGACGATTTGCTAAACGCGCCAAAAAACGAAATTTTAAAAGAGAGAAAATTTATTTCAAGAGAGCAGGAAATATTAATAGTTTTTAACCTTTTAAAACAAATCTTCAAAGGACAAAAAGACTTTGAAAATGTGTTGACGTATGAATTTGTAAGCCAGGTTTTGTATCTTTTAAATCTTATGTTTTTGGAGTCAAAAGAATATCCTTCTTTACCATCTTCAATTTCTTTTGAAAAGTATGACTGGTTAAAACTTCTTTTTGCAAGATATAAAGAATACCTTGATAAAAATAATCTTGTTAACTTTTCATATCTTCAGGATTTAGCAATTCGGCTTTATGAAGAGGAAAAGATTGAGCTTAAAAAATACGAGAGTGCAAAGATTGCATTTTTTGTTGATTTT
The DNA here is from genome assembly GCF_000404025.1 of Caldicellulosiruptor sp. F32. NCBI lineage: Bacteria > Bacillati > Bacillota > Caldicellulosiruptorales > Caldicellulosiruptoraceae > Caldicellulosiruptor > Caldicellulosiruptor sp. F32. The sequence goes on along the minus strand of NZ_APGP01000118.1, from coordinate 18,161 downwards.
AGAAGTGATCAAAAAAGGCTTTTAAAACTACTTTCGAGAAAACTTTCCAGCATAGAGATTTTCCTTCCCTATTTTGATGACGTTGAACTTTGCCAAGAAAATGTTAAATTTCTTGAAGCTCTTGGATTTGATATTATCTTTGGCTTTCCATCTACTTCTGTGTTAGACATTGCAAAAAATACGTATGATTCAAATAAGAACTTTTTAAAAGCTTTTTCATATGGCAATATTAGTCTTGAGGTGAATGCTCTTGTAAAAGAGTTAAAAAAGGACTGTATTGAAGGCAGAATTGACTTTAGCAAGGCAGCAGTTGTTGTGCCAAGCATAGATAGATACAAAGATATTTTAGCAAAAACTTTTCAGGAAGAGCTTTTGCCCATAAACCTTGACTATCAAAAAAGTCTTTTAGAGTTTGGATTTATCAAGTTTGTCTTGGACCTGATAGAATTTTTAGGTTCTGAATTTGATAAAAAGAAATTTGAAAGTCTTGTTACTCACAGATTTTTGAACAAAGAAGAAGCAGACTTTGAGATTTTGTTTGAAAAAATTAAAGACATTTATATTATGGATTTTGATCAAATAGGAAATGTACTGGAGGAGCTTGAGTTTTTACTTAGTATATTTTCTTTTGATGAAGAAAGAGAAAATCTTGTTAAAATCCAGAGAGTTTATAATCGAATAAGAAGAATAAAAAAGGATTATGAAACATCGCCAAAACCATATAGTTCATGGCTTTTGCAAATCAAAAAAGTTTTTGAAAGGCTTGGGATAACAAAAACTGCTGAATTTGTAAACGATATTGAGTTTTTAAAGGCATTTTATGCCTTGAATGAGGTTTTTGAAAATGGCTGTAAAAGTAGCAGCGAGTTTCAATTTGACTATACATTTGAGGAGTTTCTTGATATATTTAAGACAGTCCTTTCACAGAAGATGGTAGATGTTTCTATTAAGATTTTAAATGGGATAGACATTCTTCTGCCACAGGACGCGATAGGTTCTGACTATGAAAAGGTGTACTTTATAGGGCTATCAGATGACATTCTGCCAAAGCCAAGGCTTGAGGGCTTTTTGATGAATAATCAGATAAAGCTTGAGCTTGGCCTTGATGAGATAAAGGATTTTGATTACAACTTTCAAAAGGAATTAGTAAGTTTCAGAAGTATTCTTAATTCCTATGAGGTTTATATGTCATACCCACGCTTTTATCAGCAAGATCTTGGCAAAAGTCCGTTTTTGGAATTAGAAGGAATTGATATTGTTGGAATTGAAAACAACTATTTACCAGACCGTGAAATTGTTACTCATAAAGAGTATAAGCTAATTAAAAATGCAAACAAGGTTTCAAAAAGTCAAGATGAAAAGAGGATACATGTGCCAGAAATTGTCCAAATCAAAGACAGAGAGCTTATTTATCTTTATGAGTGTCCTTTGAAATTTGCATTCAAAAAATTCTCAGTTGACCAGATAAAAGATGATGATTCTTTCTTTTCTTCAAACTTGAGGCTGCTTTACATATGTATCCAGAAAATTTTGTCTTGTGATCAGCCACAAGAGACCTATAATTTTATTCTCCAAAACTTAAGATATACTGCAAATGATGCCGTAAAAAGGAAATCTGCAGAAAATATATTGAAGATAGCAATTGAGATAGCTGAAGGAATGTTCAAAAATGGCGTAAAAGAGTTTATTCCACAAAACATTGGACAGCACAATCTTTTAATAAGACAAAACTTTGAAGGGTTTGAGGTTCAGCTTTTCCCAAACTTTGCTATAAAAGTAGGTGATGAAGAGATTTTCGGATTTGTAAAAGCAAAACATTCAAATAAATGGAACGAAATAGACAAGCTCTGGCTTGCTAAGAATGTTTTTAATTTGGAAAAGGTTGCAGCAATATTTCTTTATGAATCGCCAAGGTTTGTGATATATGAAAATAGCTCTCAAGAAGGGATTGACAGACAATCGCAGGAGTGTCTGGAGACTTTAAAAGACCTGCTTCAAAGGCTTAATGACCCTGAACTTTACCAAAAAAACCTTCCAGTAAAAAATTGTTTTAGATGTGAGTACAATCATGTATGCATTTTATATTGAAAATTCTGAAGAACATAAAAAGGGGAAAGTGATTAAAATGCCAAAGGTATCAATGTATACTGCCTCTGCCGGTTGTGGTAAAACAGAGAGAATAGCAAATTTGTACGTAGATTTGATAAAGCAAGACAAAGCCCTGCCACAGCAGATAGTGGCAATAACATATACAGAAAAGGCTGCAAGAGAGCTAAAAGGCAGGATAATCTCAAAAGCACGCCAAAGAAACATTGACATCATGACAATTTCAAAGATTCAAAGTTCACATATAAAAACAATACATTCTTTTTGTATTTATCTTTTGAGGTTTTACTGGATGAGAGCAAAAGTTGATGCAAACTTCAAAATAGTGCCTGAACTGAATGCACTTTATTACAAATTCATAGACAATTATCTTTCGGTTGTTCCAATTGTTTTGGATAAATTACCATTAGAAAAGTTTTTTATTGAAGAATATTTTCATCTTCTTCAGGGCTTGATTGAAGAGTATTCGAATTCAGCAAAGTACATTCAAAAGACAATTCCTTTAGACCCAGAGGTTACCTATATCTTTGACCACATAGCTGAAATGTTGGACAGGGAATTTTTGAGAGAAATAACTTACGACCTAATTTTGGAGAAGGCTGCAAAGCTTGTGCAAATTCCTGAGGTCAAAGCCGATATAAATTCTAAATTTAAATACCTCATTGTTGATGAGTTTCAGGACTCAAACTTTTTGCAAAAAACAATCTTTGAAAATATTTGTGAGAACATAATCTATGTTGGTGACAAGAAACAGTCTATTTATCGTTTTCAGGGTGCAGAACCTGTTGTTTTTGATGAAGCAGCAGAAACTTCAAACATAATTTATGAGCTTGACACAAACTACAGAACAAACTTAAGTTTAGGTCAAAAAATTGATGCAATTAGCAAAATCCTTTTTCCTGATTACAAGCCTCTTAAATATTTCTACAGTGCAGATGGTTTTTTGAAGATTGTTGAAATTTTAAATCCAACAAGTGAAAATAGAATTATTAATGAAGCCCACTTTGTTGCAAAGACAATAAAAGAAATGGTGGAAAATGGATTTGAGATAAGCATTGGTGGCGCACCAAAAAGAAAGGTTAAATACTCTGATTTTGCAATTCTTTCAAGAAAAATTCAGAGTATTGCGCACATTTACAAAGAGGTTTTTGAAAAGTATAACATTCCACTTGAAATTAACTTCAAAAGAGGGCTTTTACAACAAAGAGAAGTTGTACCTCTCTGGGGACTGTTGAATGTGCTTCAAAACCCTTATAAAAAATCAGCTTATATGCAACTACTTTTAAACCCAATTTTTGGTGTAAATCAGCATCAAGCGCTTTTTAGCACTATAGAGCAGCTACAAGACCTTGTTCCTGATGATTTAAAAGATTTCATCTCAAAGATACGGGAAAACCTTTATATTAAAAAACTGTCTGAGATTCTACACGAGTTTGAAGAACTTTTTGAGTACAGTTGCAAAGTCTACAACATCTTTGGCAAACCGGCATATGAAAATGTCAGATTATTTTATGATCTGGTAGAAGAGAGCGAAAGCTTTTCGGTTGATGATCTGGAGAAATTTATAAATCTTGAGAACGAAAGGTTTCAGTTTGGTAAAAGTTTGAGTGATAGTAGTATTTTGATGAGCATTCATTCAGCAAAAGGCTTAAGTTTTCCAATTGTGTTTTTAGTAGGTCTTGGTGAAAGTACACAGGGACCAGTTATGAGAAATCCAAAACTAAAAGGTAGCTATAATGTTCAATCCAAGGAATATGTAATAGCACCTATATGGATGAAGGATAAGTATAAGGAGGTAAAGGACATTGCAAGTGTTCAGGACAAACAAGAGCTAAAAAGGCTTTTCTATGTTGCAATAACAAGACCAATAGCAGGACTTTTTATAGTAAATTCAACTGTAAAACCTGTTGGCAAAAAAAGAGGTGGCTCAAAGTCATTTGCTGATGAGATTGAATTTTCCAAAATTATTGAAGCAGCAAAAGAAATAGGCATTGAATATGAGAAGATTGATTTAAAAGATAACGAAAAATTGGAAAAAGATTTTTGCAAAAGCTTTGAGGTTCATACCAAATCTTACCTTCCAACCACAATCATGAAAGATAAATTTGAAAACAGATTCAGGTATCTATCACCTACGCACATAATAGATTTTAAAAACTGCAGGGCACTTTTTGCTTTCAAGTATATAATGGGCTTGCCCGTTTTTGATGAGGCAAATACAAAACTTGAGCTCTCTTGCAATGCAAAACTGCTTGGTACGACCGTCCACAGAGTACTTGAACTTACATCGCTTGACAAGTTACATACTCTTGCTCAAAACATAGCCTTGGCAATGGCAGAAAATGGATTTGAAGATGAAAACTTAATCAGGAATCTTGTTTACAACTTTTTTGAAAGTCCATTCGTAAATTCAATCAAAAATAAGGTAGTAAAGGAAGAAAGTGAAGCGCCTTTTTATTTAAAGCTGGGTGACCAAATAATATACGGTATAATTGATAAAATTTATCATCTTCCTGACAAGATTTATCTTCTTGACTTTAAAACAAACTTGCATTTTGACCACAATAAATTTGAAATGTACATTCCACAGTTATTTATTTACACAAAGGCAGTGTTAGAAAGAGAGCCGAAAAAAGATATACATTCATCCATATGTTGGTTAAGAGAAGGCAAGATGTTTGAATACAAAATGGCAACTCAGCATCTTGAGGATGTTCTGAAGACAATTGATGAAATACGAAGTATCAAGACAAAAGAGGATGTTTTAAAGTTAATTGAAGAGTCTATAGTGAAAAAAGATTGCACAGGCTGTGATTTTGAATTTTACTGCAAAGATGAGCAAAACATGATTTTGGTCAGAAAAAAACTTGAATAAATCTTCTTTTTTTCTTTTTTAACCAATTAAGAGGTTTGCAAATTTTCAAGTTTAAAGGTTAAAATAAAATACGCGCATTTTTGGTGCAAAGTTTAGAAATATACAAAAAGGAGAAAATCGCCATGCTTGTTGATTTTATGAAAATATCAACTGTTGACTATCCAAAAAAGATTGCAGCTACTTGTTTTTTTGGTGGCTGCAATTTTTCGTGTCCATTTTGCTACAACTCCCAGCTTGTAAACTTCAAAGGAAATTTTATGGATGACAGTATATTTTTTAAGTATTTGGACAAAAGAAAAGGCATAGTTGACGCTGTCTGCATTACAGGTGGAGAGCCAACTTTGAATGAAGAGTATCTGACAGAGTTTATAAAAAAAATAAAGCAAAGAGATCTTCTTGTCAAACTTGACACAAATGGTTCAAGACCAGAGGTCCTGCAAAGGCTTTTAGATGCTGGTCTTCTTGACTATGTCGCAATGGACGTAAAAGCCCCACTTGAAAAGTATCCCCAGATCACAGGTTTTTCTGAGGTTGACAAAATCAGAAGATCTATAGAGATATTAAAAAATTCAAATATTGATTATGAATTCAGAACAACGGTGAACAAAAACCTTCATACAGTTGAAGATATATTGAATATTGCAAGGCTTTTAAAGGATGCCAAACTTTATGTAATAAAACCTTATAAATACACACCTGAAGTTTTAGATGAAAAAATAAGCGGCACAAAGGATTTGGAGATAGAATACTTGCAGGAAATTTACAATCGTGCAAAACAGGAAGGTATAGATAATATCAAAATTGGTGGTGCAATCTGATTTTTGTATTAAAAGCGGTTTTACACATACGAGGTGATTTTTATGACAGGGATCAAGGCACAGCTACAGCAGATGGTTTTAGCATTCAAAGAGATAAATCCAAACGCTAAAAAGATTCTATTTTTTGAGCCTATTTTTGCTATTCCATATGCAATGTTTATCATCTACTCCTCACTTTACATGACAAGAGTGGGAGTAAAGGATTACCAAATAGGACTGCTGTCAACTGTGCTAAATCTTATAATGCTTATAACATCACCATTTGCAGGAATACTTGTGAACAGGTTTGGACGCAAAAAGGTTTTGCTCGTTGGCGATTTTATGTCGTGGTGCATGTATGCATATATATTTTTCTTTGCCAAGGACTTTGTATGGTTTTTAATTGCAACCATCTTCAATGGACTTATGAGAATTCCTGAACTTGCATGGCGACTTCTTTTAATGGAAGATGCAACTGAAAATGAAAGGGTTGCAATATATTCTGTTACTGTATTTGTTTGGAATATGGGTAATCTTTTTGCACCTTTAATGGGCGTCTTTGTTGCAAGGTTTGGCTTGATACCTGCAACTAAATGGACTGTCCTTGTGTTTGGGATTTTAGTAAATGTACTAATTGTTGTAAGACATCTTGTTACATCTGAGAGTTCTGTGGGTCAAAAGCTTGCGCAGGAAAATTCTAATGGCAATAATGGTTTTTCTGAGTGGTTTGACAGTTTAAAGTATATGTTAAAAAACGGACAACTTCTCTTGATTGTACTTGTCACCATATTTGGTAACATTGCCCTGATATTCAGAGACACATATAAAAATATATACTTGAGTGAAGCTTTGCATTATCCAGATAGTTTAATTTCGGTGTTTCCCACGCTGTGGAGTGCAGTAGCCCTTGTATTTGTAATATTTTTAATTCCTAATCTGAAAGATCAAAAACATGACATTGTTCTTTTTTGGGGAATGCTTTTAATTACTGTGTCGAATGCTTTAATTTTGGTTGCCCCACCCGGAACGTTTGGCTTCATTTTGATGATAATTGTGACAGTGCTTGGCAGCATAGGAGCTGCAGTATATTATTCTTTTGTTGATGCTATCTTGGCAAATTCTGTTGATGATGATAGAAGAGCGCATGTGTTGTCAATCACAATGTTTTTAATCTCTCTTTTTTCAATGCCGGTTGGCGCAATAGCCGGACAATGTTATACGTTTTCAAAGAGTTTGCCTTTTGTGCTTGCCACAATCTTTACTTTTTTGTGCACAGTTTTAATTTTCTTCAAGGTAAGAATAAGAAGAGCTAAAGAAAGACAGTGAGTTGACATTGTTGCCCGGATATAGTTCAAAATAATTACAAATGTTGAAAGGATTTTGTCAAAGGTATAAAATAAAAAACAGAAGTAAAAGTATCTGGGGGTGTAAAATGCCAACAGTCAAAGATGTTGCCCAAAGAGCAGGTGTTTCTGTTGCAACAGTTTCAAGGGTGCTGAATAATTCAGAAAAGGTCTCTGAACAAACACGACAGAAGGTTTTAAAGGCTATTGAAGAGCTGGGTTTTAAACCAAACCTTCTTGCAAGAAACTTCAGAAAGGACAAGTCAAATCTGATATTAGTTATACTTCCCACAATTGCCAATGCATACTTTGCACGTGTTGTCAAAGGAATTGAGGATACCGCACGAAAGAATGGTTATGGAATACTTCTTTGCACAACACAAAACAGTCCTGAGATTGCTGCTGAGTATTTAAAGCTTATAGAAAAAAAACAGGTTGATGGAGCTATAATTGCCTCTGCAAAGATTGAAATTAATTTTTGCAAAGATCTTGATACAAGAAGGATTGTTCAGGCATGCGAGTTTTACCCCTTTTTGGACTCATCTTGCGTGCTTATAGATCACAGAAAAGCTTTTTACGATGTCGTAGACTACCTTATAAAAAAAGGCAAGAAAAATATTTTATGCGCAATTGGAAACGAGGACATCCCTTCTGAGTTTGAAAGGAAAGAAGGATACAGAAAAGCTCTTGAAGAAAATGGACTTCAGTTTAGAGAAGAGAATGTCATAAGATGCAGCTATGGCTGGACAGAGCTTTATGAGAAGCTCAAAAACCTTTGCTGTCTTAAAAAATACGATGCAATTGCTTGTTCTTCAGATTTGATGGCAGTTGGGGCAATAAAGGCTGCCAAAGCTCTGGGGCTTAAAGTTCCTGATGAGTTTTCTGTGACAGGTTTTGACAATATCATGATGTCAAGATTGTATGAGCCTTCAATCACTACAGTTGCACAGCCTATGTATTCAATAGGCGAGAAGGCAGCCCAGATTTTGATTGATACGCTTGAAAGTCCTGGTGCTTTTAAAAAACAAAAAATTATACTTCCTCATGAACTCAAGACAAGAGAATCTGCTTGAAGTCTATTTTTTTATTTTAAAACCGTTGTAATTGATTACACTATGAGTTATAATATCTTATGTAATCAATTACACTATTAAGGAGGCAGAGAAAATTGAAAAAACTAAAGCTTGCTATAATCGGATGCGGTTCAATCACAAGGCACAGACATGCACCCGAGGCAAAGCAAAATCCCAATGTTGAACTTGTTGCTGTATGTGACAGAAAGTTAGAACATGCAAAAGCCATTGCTGAAAAATTTAAAGTTGAAAATGTCTATGATGATTACGAAAAGATGCTCAAAGAAATAAAACCTGATGCAGTAATAGTTGCAACGCCAAATTATCTTCATGCAGATGCTACTATAAAAGCTTTAAAAGAGGGTGCTCATGTTCTTTGTGAAAAACCAATGGCAACAACTATTGACGAGTGTAAGAAGATGGTGGATACAGCAAAGGAGACAGGAAAGTTTTTGATGATAGCTCACAACCAGAGGTTCAATAAAGCTCATATAAAAGCAAAGCAGATTATTCAAAGTGGTGAGCTTGGCAGAGTTTTAAGCTTTAAAACTACCTTCGGTCATGGTGGACCTGAGAGCTGGAGTTCAGACAAACCCGATACATGGTTTTTCCACAAAGAGAAAGCTACATTTGGCAGCATGGGAGATTTGGGTGTTCACAAGATTGACTTGATGAGGTTCTTACTTGGTGAAGAGTTTGTTGAAGCAGCTGCGTTAGTCACAACGCTTGCAAAGAGGTATCCAAACGGAGAGCTAATAGACGTTGATGACAATGCTGTTTGCATCTTAAAAACTCAAAGTGGTGCAATTGGGACTGTGACAGCTTCTTGGACATATCCAGGGAGTGAAGACAATTCAACAATTATATACTGCGAAAAAGGGTCAATCACTCTTTATGGTGACCCGAAGTTTTCGATGATAATAAGGTATGCAAATGGACAGAAAGCATACTTTGAACTTGACACAATGCAGACAAACGAGAAGCAGACAAAGTCAGGTGTTATGGATGAGTTTATAAACTCTATTTTGACGAACACCCCGCCAAAAATTTCTGGTGAAGAGGGACTTAAGACAATGAAGGTTGTTTTTGCATGTTTTGAGTCAGCTAAAACTGGCAAAGTTGTTAAGATTGATTATTAGTAGCTGATAAATCTTTTGAATGTGAAAGGAGAGTTTTGGAATATGAAACTTGGATTTTTGACAGCGTGCCTTCCAAATGTGAAGTTAGATGATTTGGTTATATGGGCAAAAGGTGTTGGATTTGAAATGTTAGAGGTTGCATGCTGGCCTGTGAAAAACACAAGAGACTACTCGAGCACAACCTTAGATGTTGCAAACCTTACAAAAGATGAAGCAGAAAGAATCAAAAGACTTTTTGAGCAGAACAATATGCAAATTTCTTCTCTTGCATACTATGACAACAACCTGCACCCTGACCTTGTGATAAGAAAATCTTACCATGATCATTTAAAAAAGGTGATTGATGCAGCAAATCTTCTTGGTGTCAAGTATGTCGGGACCTTTGTTGGGAGAAACTATAACAAGACAATCAAGGAAAACTTTGATGAGTTTGAGATTGTGTTTAAAGAGATTTTGGAGTATGCAAAGGAAAAAGGAGTTTCTATTATAATAGAAAACTGCCCAATGCCAGGCTGGAACCCAAATGGTGGATGGATGGGGACAATATCATACTCACCTGAACTTTGGGAAGAGATGTTTTCAAGGCTACCTTACGACAACTTTGGTTTGAACCTTGACCCGTCACACCTTCTTTGGCTTGGTATTAACCCTGTTTCGGTCATAAAAGAGTTCAAAGACAAAATATTCCATGTCCATGCAAAGGATACTCAGATTTTGAAAGACAAGCTCAATAAATATTCCATTTTTGGTAGCCAGATTCAAAGGAAAAATGAATGGGATATGGGATATTGGGTGTACAGAATGCCAGGTCGTGGCGAGATTGACTGGAAAGCATTTTTGAAAGAGCTAAAACAAAACGGCTATAGCTTTGTTGTAAGCATAGAACATGAAGACCCAGAATTTGAGGGGACTGAAGAAAAAGTAAAAGAGGGATTGAGGCTTGGGTTTGAGTATTTGAAGGGAGTACTTGATAAAATTTAAATATTATCCAACATCAATTTTTAAATAAAGGCCGGCTTTTAATCAATTTCGAAGCTGGCCTTTTTGTTTTGCAATTTGTAACAACTTTTTAACATTTGAATAGTAGAAGCAGACACAAAAAAAGGGTAAAATATTATATATGAAAACTTGAAAAAAATCAAAGTAAGGGGCAGTCAAAAATGGTAGGATATTTGTTGCCACATCCACCAATTCTAATTGACAAAATTGGAAACGGAGAAGAAAAAAAATGTCAGGCAACTTTAGAAGCATTGGAAAAAGTGACAGACGAGATTTTAGAGTACAAGCCTGATGTAGTTGTTGTTATATCACCGCATGCGCCTATCTTTTCAGATGTCTTCTTTTTAAATGACAAGCCTACCATTGAAGGTAGCCTTACAAGATGGGGTGTGCGGGGAGTTGAATTTAAGTTCCACAATAACCTCAAAATAGTTGAAGATATAGCAAAGATGAGCAAAGAAGAGGGTTTGAGCGTTGGATTTGTGACAGACAAGATTGAGAGAAGATATGGAATTTCACGTGAGCTTGACCATGGTGCAATGGTCCCACTGTATTTTGTAACCAAAAAATATAGAGACTTTGAACTCATTCACACAGCGTACTGTATGGTTGATGATATAAAACTGTATAGGTATGGAATGATAATAAGAAAAGCTCTTGAAAAGCATGGAAAAAGAAGTTTAATTATTGCTTCTGGTGACCTTTCACACAAGCTAAAAGAAGATGGCCCTTATGGATTTGCTAAAGAAGGTGTTGAATTTGACAAGCTATTGGTTGATCTTTTGCAAAAAAGTGACATAAAGGGTCTTTATGATATAGAACCTGAATTTTCTGAAAGAGCTGCAGAGTGTGGTTTTAGGTCAATAAAGGTATTAATTGGTGCATTTGACGGCTATGAGATAGAATCAAAGGTTTACTCTTATGAAGGACCGTTTGGGGTAGGGTACTGTGTTGCTGGATTTTACCAAAAAGGTACTACAACATCCCTTCTTGATGAGATAGCTATTAAAAAAGAACAAAGACTCAAAAAAATCAGAGAAAATGAAGATGAGTATATAAGACTTGCAAGAGAAAGCTTAGAGTACTATGTAAGACACCGCAGGTACTTAGACCACATACCAGATTATGTTACAGAACGGATGCTAAAAGAAAGAGCAGGGGTTTTTGTGTCAATTAAAAAGGATGGAAATTTGAGAGGATGTATAGGTACAATTTATCCTACTCAAGAAAACATTGCAAAAGAGATAATCAGAAACGCTGTTGCGGCAGGTTTTCATGATCCAAGGTTCGAAGAGGTCACAGAAGAAGAGCTTGATTCCTTGGTTTATGATGTAGATATATTGAGCACGCCTGAGAAGGTAACTTCAATTTCAGAACTTGATCCCAAAAAGTATGGTGTGATTGTACGAAAAGGTGCAAGGCAAGGGCTTTTGCTTCCTGATTTAGAAGGTGTTGACACAGTTGAAGAGCAGCTCAAGATAGCCTGCAGAAAAGCAGGGATTGACTATGACAGAGAAGATTTTGAGATAGAAAGGTTTACAGTTGAAAGGCACAAGTAAGGAGAAGTATAAGAAATGGTAGAAGCAAGGTATTATGAGAAATTGGAAAATAAAAAGGTAAGGTGCAGGCTCTGTCCGCATGGGTGTGTGATTTTGCCTGGTAATACTGGTTTTTGCAGGGCAAGACAAAATGTTGATGGAAAGCTCTATTCGCTAAATTATGGATATATATCTTCAATTGCGTTTGACCCGATAGAGAAAAAGCCACTTTATCACTTTTACCCTGGTTCAAGTATACTTTCAATAGGAACATTTGGATGTTCATTTAAATGCCTGCACTGCCAAAACTATGAGATTTCCCAGCTTACTCCCAATGTATTTGAAGTTGATACAGAGCGTTTAATTGAGCTTGCGAAGAAAGACAAAGACTGTATTGGCATTGCATTTACTTACAATGAACCGACAATTTGGTTTGAATATGTTTTAGATGTTGCAAAGAAGTTTAAAGAAGAGGGGTTTAAAACTGTCCTTGTCACAAATGGGTATTTAAATGAAGAGCCACTTTTGGAACTTCTTGAGGTCATTGATGCTGCAAATATCGATTTGAAGGCCTTCAATGATGAGTTTTACAAGAAGGTGTGCAGTGGCGATTTGGAAAGCGTCAAGAGGTTTATTGAAATCTGTAGCCAAAAGATTCACATTGAGATAACAACGCTTATAATTCCAACCTTAAACGATTCTGAAGAAGAGGTAGAAAATCTTGCAAAGTGGCTTTCTTCAATTGACGATAGGATTCCTTTGCATTTGACCAGGTATTTCCCGAGATATAAAATGACTTTACCACCAACGCCAAAAGAGACGTTATTTAAACTCAGGGAGATTGCAAAGAAATATTTGATGTATGTATATTTAGGAAATATCTAAAAAAGCAGTGGGGGAATTTGATTTGTTGAAAGACTTTTCTTTTTATATTCAGGAGTTTTTAAGAAATATATCTCTTATCAGAATAACACCGTTTGATATTATTGACATTGCAATTGTGTCATTTGTGATATACAAAATAATTGTGTGGATAAAGGACACAAGAGCGTATCAGCTCATAAAAGGAATTGTGATTTTGATAATTATAACTCAGGTTAGCAAATGGCTGAACCTGAATGTTATAAACTGGCTTTTGACGAATACGCTCTCATACGGTGTTTTGGCGCTTTTGATAGTCTTCCAACCAGAGCTAAGACGCGCTTTAGAGGAGATTGGAAGGAGCAAAATTTGGGGAAAGTTTTTTTGGGTTGGGTCTGACGAAGAGACACTTTTAAAGTGGCAAAATAGTGTTGAGGAGATTATAAAAGCTGTGATGTATCTTTCAAAAAATAAAATTGGCGCATTGATTGTGATTGAAGGGCAGACAAAGATAGGTGATATAATCAACACAGGGATAATAATTGACTCAGAGATATCGTCCCAGCTTCTTATTAATATCTTCATTCCGAACACACCATTGCACGACGGTGCAGTGATTATAAGAGATGGAAAGATAAAAGCTGCTGCATGTTTTTTGCCTCTTTCAGAGAACAGGTACATAAGCAAAGAACTTGGTACGCGTCACAGAGCGGCACTTGGTATTTCAGAAAACTCTGATGCAACTGCAATAGTTGTATCAGAGGAAACAGGGATTATATCTGTTGCGTATAACGGAGGACTTACACGAAACTTAGGACCTGAAGCTTTGAGAAAGATACTGCTCAGGCCTTTGAAAGTTGAGAAAGAGAAGAACGGTCTTAATATATTTAGGTGGAGGCGTTAAGATTTGAAGAAGATTGAGCTCAAAAAACCAAAAGATGACACTTTCTGGCTAAAGGTCTTGTCAGTTTTTATTGCTATCATTTTGTGGTTTTATATAAATAGCATCATAAATCCTATAAAGAAAAGAGAGATAATTGTGCCAATACGCTATAATATTTCCACTTTATCAAAAGGGCTTGTTATGACAGAGTCTGATACAAAAGAAGTAAGGATAGTTGTTAGCGGAACTCAGGATGAGCTCAGCAAGGTTGATGAGAAGAATATTCAAGCAGTGGTTGATTTTACTAATGTAAGACAGACAGGTGAAATGAAACTTCCAATAAATATAAATAATCCTTACCATAGAATTAATATAGAGAGTATTTATCCAAAAAGTGTAGTAGTAAGCATTGACAATCTTGTAACAATCCAAAAAGATGTCACAGTTGAAATAAACGGAAATCCTAAGAAAGGGTACATAATAAATGGCTATCAAGAAGAGCCAAACGTTATAAGCATAAAAGGTGCTGAGAGTGATATAAAAGAGATTTCAAAGTGTATTGCTCAGCTAAACTTAAGCCTTAATGACAGGTCGTTTAAGGCTTCTGTTCCTGTTAAAATTTTAGACTCAAATGGCAAGGATATAACATCACTTTTTGAACTGTCTCAAAAAAGTATTGATGTGTATGTAGACATCTTAAAGACGAAACAGGTACCACTTACTGTGAAGTTTAAAAATCAGCTTCCGCCAAATAAGGTTATATCAAAGATTGTACTAAAACCGTCAACAATTAATGTTGCGGGGAAAGAAGAGGATATAAATTCTTTAAATGAAATTGTTGTAGGAACAATTGACACACGAATGTTAGAAAATATTTCAACATTCCAGTTTGATTTTAATGTTCCAAAAAATATTAAAGCTTTGGACAATGTCAAGCAAGTTGTAATAACAATCTATACTGATTCAATTGTCCAGAAATCAATTACCGTCCCGGTTGAGGTGAGAGGTTTAAGCAACCAGTATTTAGCCCAGCTAAACCCTGATAAGGTGACGCTTAAGATAAAGTATTCCCAGAGCAATCAAAATTCGATTGATTTTTCCTCATTTAAAGCATATGTTGATGTTTCGAATTTAACACAAGGCAATTATAGCTTGCCACTTGTGCTTGAAAATCCGAACAATATTGAGGATGTAGAGGTATCTCTTTCTTACATAAAGGTGATAATAACAGAGAAAAACCAAACCCAGTAGATTATTCTGGTTAAATGATTCAATAAAGAGTTTTTTAAAGACAGAGAAGGAGAGGGCAAAAGATGCTGACATTGCAGGAAAAACTTGCAAACCTTCCGACAACTCCAGGCGTTTATATGATGAAAGATGAGAATGGAAAGGTTATATATGTGGGCAAGGCAGTCAACTTGCGAAACAGGGTAAGACAGTATTTTCAAAACTCCGACATGACGCCCAAAACAAGGCTTATGGTAAAAAAAATTAAAGACTTTGAGTATATTGTTACAGACACAGAGGTTGAAGCTTTGATTTTAGAGTGCAATCTAATCAAAGAATACAGGCCAAAATACAATGTGCTTTTGCGAGATGACAAGAACTATCAGTATATTAAAATTACGAATGAGATGTTTCCAAGACTTGTCACAACAAGAAAGGTTGAAAAAGACGGCGCAAAGTATTTTGGACCATATGTAAGCGGCTATTCTGTTAAGCAGACAATTGAGCTTTTAAAAAGCCTTTTTATGCTGAGGACCTGCAAAAGAAAGTTTCCTGACCAGCTTGGCAAGGGCAGACCTTGCTTGAATTTTTATATAGAAAGGTGTCTTGGGGTTTGCAAAGGGGATATTCCTGAAGAAGAATATCAAAAACTTGTTGAAAAGGCAGTAAAAGTGCTAAGTGGTAAAGGTGATGAGATTGTTGAAGAGCTGAAAAAGAAGATGTTTGAGTATGCAGACAATCTCATGTTTGAAAAGGCTCAAGAGATAAAGAACAAGATTACAAGCCTTGAGCAGATTATTACAAAACAGAAGGTTATTTATGCTGATGATAGAAGCGAGGATGTGATAAACTATGCAGAGGATTCTTCCAACATTTGCATAGTTGTTTTGATAATCAGAAATGGAAAGCTAATCAATAAAGAGGAATTTGTTTTAAAAAATGATGAAGAGGTATTTGAAAGGTTTTTAGAGCAGTACTACTCAGATGTTGTGGCTGTCCCAAAAGAGATTATACTTCCACACGAGGTTGGAAATGGCGAGAATATAGAAAAGATGATTGAAAAGCTATACGGTTTTAAAGCTAAAATTGTTGTTCCAAAACAAGGTGAGAAAAAACAGCTTCTTGAGATGGCAAAAAAGAACGCAGAGATTTCGCTTGTCAATAAACAGAGGATAGAAAACTATTACATTGAAGCTCTTTTGCGCCTCAAAAACATGCTCAATATAGAGCATGACATAGAAAAGATAGAAAGTTATGACATCTCTAATCTTGCGGGGGCTGACAATGTTGGAACACTTGTTGTATTTGAGGAAGGTAAATTTAACAAGGACCTTTACAGAAAGTTTAAGATAAAGAGCTTTGAAGGTCAGGATGATATAAGAAGCGTGAAAGAGGTTTTGACAAGAAGATTTACAAACCTTGAGAAACATGGCCGCTTACCAGACCTCATTTTAATAGATGGTGGACAAAACCAGGTAAATGCTGCAGTTGAGGTTTTGAGGTCTTTAGGTTTTAATATTCCAGTTGCTGGTATGGTTAAAGATGACAGGCACAAGACAAGGGATTTAATTTATAATGGTCAAGAGCTTAGTATCCAAAAAGATGGTCTTGTTTTCAAATTAATTTCTACAATCCAAGAAGAGACTCACAGGTTTGCAGTGAAATATCACAGAGAACTGAGGAAAAAACACCTTTATGAGTCTATACTTGACGAGATTGAAGGGATTGGCGAAAAGAGAAAACTCAAGCTTTTCAGAACATTTGGTTCTATAGATAATCTGAGAAAGGCAAGCATAGAAGAGATTGTGAAGGCTGCTGATATTCCGTATGATGTTGCACTAAAGATAAAAGAAAAGATTGGCATTTAAAAACTATTTTGAAAAGGATAAAAACTAACTGAAATGAAAGGATGAGATGAAAAGTTGTTCTACACAACAGTTGGGAAGATAATAAAGGAACTAAATTTAGAGTGTTTGACAGAGATACCTAATATAGAAGAGAGAAAGATTAAGGACATGAACCTAAACCGTCCAGCTCTTCAGCTTATGGGATTTTTTGAATATTTTGATGAGCAACGTGTTCAAATTATAGGTGTCTCTGAGATGGCATATTTGAAGACAATGACAAAAACACAGAGAAGAAACGCAATTGAAAAACTTTTTCAAAGAGACATCCCCTGTGTGATAATTACATCAAACCAGGAGCCATTTGATGAGTTTTTAGAATTTTCTAAGAAGTATGGAATTCCTCTTTTGAGAACAAGTGAGGTTACAACCAGGTTTATGACAAACCTCAGCACGTTCTTGACACATGAGCTTGCACCAAGGATAACTCGTCATGGCACACTTGTAAATGTGTATGGTGAGGGTGTTTTGATGCTTGGGGAAAGCGGTGTTGGAAAGAGCGAGACTGCTTTGGAACTTGTAAAAAGAGGTCATATTTTGGTTGCAGACGATGCAGTTGAGATAAGAAAAGTCTCTGAAAAGACCCTTGTTGGCGAAGCTCCAGAGATTATCAGGCACTTGATAGAGATAAGAGGAATTGGCATTTTGGATGTGAAAAACCTTTTTGGCGTTGGTTGTGTAAAAGACTCTGAGAGAATCGACCTTGTAATACAACTGGAAACCTGGAAGACTGACAAAGAATATGAACGACTTGGTCTTCATGACCAATACATAGAGATATTGGGGATAAAAGTGCCTACCCTTGTGATACCAGTTCGGCCAGGGAGGAATTTGGCAATAATTGTTGAGGTTGCTGCGATGAACAATAGGCAAAAGAAGATGGGTTATAACGCTGCAAAAGCTCTGACAGAGAGGCTCCAGAGCCAGATGAGTAGAAACGGGAATGAATAAAAGTAGCAAAAAATATGGCAGGTGTTTTTTATGGAAGCAGAACTGAACAAGGGTTATACTTACAGGGACTATGTGTCATTGAATGACAGGAAAAGGTATGAACTCATAAATGGTGAACTTTATCTTTTAGCATCACCCTCTGAAATTCATCAACGAACTAATCTTGAATTTCCCTCAAGTATCGGTTTCCTGATTACCATTAAAGCAGCCTAATCATTCATTGCAAGGGAGGTGTTTTCAAGATGTCGTTCGTTGATTGGGTCGAAGAAAAAGTCAATACCGAATTCGGCCCAGCAATTAAGCGATTTAATCCAGTAACAGGCGAGACTGCCTTTTTCGCTCCACACGGAGAGCAGATTGGCAAGTCGTTTATTGACCCGCTTGCGAAACGCACAATCAAGAAAAATACCACCAATGAGGTAGAAATCGCTCGAAAACTAGCACGGGAACAACTGAACCAATTCC
>NZ_APGP01000117.1:0-92820 GCF_000404025.1 Caldicellulosiruptor sp. F32 | reverse complement strand
AAGTGATTTGATAATCATATTATACGAGTGGAGGTGTATTTAGAAAATGTCAAAAGCAGTTGAGGTCATTTCTGTTTACAAAAGATTTGGGAAAAAAGAAGTGATAAAAGGAGTTTCTTTTGATATTGATGAGGGTGAAACTGTAGGCTTTGTGGGGCCAAATGGAGCTGGCAAGACAACAACAATTAAAATGATGACAGGGCTTATACGACCAACAGATGGCCAAATCAAGATTTTTGGGCATGATGTTGTTAAAGAGCCTTTAAATGCAATGAGGTATGTAGGCTGTATCGTTGAAAAACCAGAGGTTTATGAATTTTTAACCGGTTTTGAGAACATGGCTCAAATTGCGCGAATTTATAGAATTGGTAAGGAAAAGATTTATGAAGCAGCTAAATTTGTGGGAATTGATTATGCTTTGAAACAAAAGGCTAAAAAATATTCACTTGGCATGAAACAGAGACTGGCATTGGCAATGGCAATTTTGACAGAACCAAAACTTCTTATCTTAGATGAGCCAACAAACGGTCTTGACCCTTCAGGAATAATTGAGCTAAGGAAGCTATTGAGAAGTCTTTCGAAAAACAAGAAGACGACCATTTTTATCTCATCCCACAACCTTAATGAAATAGAAGAAATCTGTGAGAAAGTGATATTTATTAAAGATGGGAAGATTGAGATGGTAAAGGAGTTAGCGCAGAAAGAAGAAAATGGATGCAAGAGATTTGTTGTTGTTTTGAACCCGGATAGTTTAGAAGTTTCACAAATTACCAAGATTATTGAGAAGTTTAATCAGGTAAAAGTAGTGAGTACTGATGGCGACAAAATTGAGGTGGAGCTTCTGGGAGATAAAAAGATGGATTTTCTCAATTTTTTGTTTCAAAATAATGTGTCTGTTCGTGATTTTTATGAAAAGACTGAGAATTTGGAAAGTGTGTATTTAAAAATTTATAGTGGTGAGGTGTTGAGCAATGAAAGATCTTATTAAGAATGAAATTATAAAAATGTTTTACAGAAAAAAAATACTAATTGGACTTGCTGTTATTTTAATTTTCTCTGTTGTAGGTGTATGGGGTACAATTGCAATTATAAAGGCAACATCTCCTGAAAATGAGATAAAAATTACACAGCAAAAGATAGCTAATTTAAAAAAAGAGAGAATGAAAACAAAAGACCCTATCAAAAAGCAAAAGATAGATGAGCAAATATTACAAAGTCAGGCTTATATAGATAATTTAAAAATCTCTATGAAATCAACAGACTGGAAAAAAGATGTTAAAAATCAACTGGATAAGCTCAAAAAATCAATGAAAGAAGCTACTGATTTGAGTTTGCTGGATTCAAAAGAATACTATAGGGAGCAAATATTAGAGTATGAATACTGTTTAAAGAAAAGCATAAAACCTTATACTTTGTGGCAAATCAATAACTGGACGGTTATGAACATATTTTTAGGATTGATAATTTTTCTTCTACCGTTTATAGTTTTTATCTTTGCTTCAGACATTGTGTCAAATGAAATATCTCAAAAAACAATAAGTTTATTAGTGACAAGACCCATAAGCAGATTTAAAATAGCTCTTTCCAAGTTTATTTCTGCAACTATTGTGTGTTCAGCGCTTGTGATAATTTCAGAAATTTTGGTGTTTATAATAACAGGATTATTATATGGTTTTATAGATTTAAAATATCCGATTACTGTTGGCACAAGATACAGAAAACACGGTTTAGAGTTGATACCAATATATGGTAGTACTTATATAGTGCCATTAGGAAAATTCTTGATATATGCATTGCTTTTACAGCTCTTAATCATAACTGCTTGCTGTGCGCTTAGCTTTTTTATTTCAGCAATTAGCAAAAGCAATTCAACTGCAAATACTTTGAGCTTCTTGATGGTATACGGTATATATTTTATAGTCTCTCCTATTTCACAAGCAGTTTCTAAAATAAATTTTTTAAAAGCAATTTTACTTTACACCTATCTAAACCCATTAGATATTTTAGAAAATAATATTGCAACAAATGTTATGGTATCTATAATGACACCATTTGTAAGCATTTTGATTTTATTTGGATATATTGTTATATTTTTGTCAACTTCGTTGAAAATATTCAACAAAAAAGATTTACTTGTTTAATACCTTTAAAGCATATAAATAGCTGTTTATCTATTTTACCCTCCCTTTTGGACAAAAAGTTTATGCTCAAACTCCAAAAGGGAGGTTCTACTTTATCTTTACCATTTATTTCTAAACACAATCCACATAAGAAAACTTCCGATAAGAAAAATTCCTATTCCTAAAACTGCTCTTGTCCTGTCAATTCTCTCATCTATTTTATACCCTCTTTTTACAATCTCAACCTTTTGTGCGTGTAAGTCCAAATCACCGCCGTGTTCTTTGCAAGCTCTATTAAAAATGCCTTTTACATAAACAATATCTCCTTTTACTCGGTATCTTCCCAAATATTTTATTTTCTTTGCATCTTCATATCTCATAAAAATTCCGATGGCATTTTGACCATCATGAATATTGACCCACGCAAAATCTCCTCTTTTCATTATCTCGCCAATCGCTTCGCCTTGAAACTCAACAACTTTGCCATCATATTTAAAAGCGTTGTTAATGAGAGTGTTGCTATCAATGGGTTTTGCAGATGCAGTTTCTTGAAGGAGCTTTATCAAAAATCCAATAAGAATTATAACTAACACAATCCAAGATTTTCTCATCATCTTCTTTTCTATCCTTCCCTTGCTTCTTTAAATAAGAATGCAAAAAGAGCTATTACAGACATAAACTCAAGCCTTCCCACCCACATCATAAAAATGTAAATCACTTTTAAACCATCTGGCATGGAAGGTTGGGTAATCCCGCTTGAGAGTCCAACATTGCCAAGCGCTGAGGCAGACTCAAACATTGCCTGTTTTAGAGGATATCCATAAAAAGTGCCAGCCAAAGTGCCAATAGTAAATGTTACAATGTACAAAAGGACAATGATAGATGCATTTCTCACATGCCTGTCTTGTAAAGCCACCTCTTTTAAATGATGAAATTTCTCAACAACAACAGCAGAATCTGGTCGAATCATTTTTTTAATATCATTCACAAGAGCATTGGCTAAAATTGCAATTCTGAGTGCTTTAATACCACCTGCAGTTGAGCACACAGACCCACCTGCAAGCATTGCTATTACAATGAGTATAATAGCAGCATCTGACCACTCATAGAAAAACTGCTGTGAATAAAGTGTTGCAAAACCTGTGCCTGTGTGAGCAGATACAAAGTGGTAAAACACCTTTCTAAAAGCAATAATTGGTGTTGAATAAACTGCCTTGAGAGCAATTATTCCTAAAACGCTTAGGGATGTTATTGTCACAAACAAGCTTTTTATCTCAGCATTTCTGATTCCTTCTTTGTAATTTCCGCTCAGAATAAAATAGTGCAGAGCAAAGTTTATTGTTCCTAAGAGCATTATCATCATACTAATAATTTCATATGATGTGCTATGAAAATACATTGCATTTTGAGATTGAGGTGCAAACCCGGCTGTGTCCCAGCCGCCCAAAAACATCCAAAGACCCCTGAAAAATGCCATATCCAGTGGCAAGCCAATTAAAACCCCGGTTATTGTAAGTGCCGTTGTGCCCAGAACCAAATACAAAAGGCTTACAAACCAGATTATTCTTGCAGTGTGAATGACATTTGGGAAGATTTGCTCATCTCTTGCCTCGCCCATGTAAACTTTTAAAAGCCCGCGCATACCTGATGCTAAAAAGCTCAAGGTCATGAGCACCATGCCTTGTCCGCCAATATATGTGATTAAGTGTCGCCACATATTAAGCCCCATTGGTGCATGGTCAAGGTCTTGGATTAAAACAAGGCCGGTTGTTGTATATCCACTCATCACTTCAAAAAATGCATCTAAATACGAAGCAAAATGACCTGAGAGATAAGGTGGTATGGCTGAAATCAATCCACCCAGTGCCCATGTTAGCCCTACCATGCTCATTCCTGCGCCCCATGAAAACCTCTGGTCTTTTGTGTCTCTTCCGATGAAAATAAAAATAAAACTCAACACAAAAAATAGTCCTGTACCAATCATTAAATTAAAAGCCATATTCCATTCTTTGTATAACAAAGATGTAATAACTGCAATTATCTCAACAAGCCCAATTGCACTCAGTGTCTTTCCTGTCATGTAAAGGACATGTCTTAGCTCTATATGGTCGCTTTTGAAAACAGACTTGTCCATCGCTTGTTTATCTCCTCACTTTTTAAGCTTCAAAGTATCAAGTAAACTAACAGTGAGCCAATGAAACCAACTGCGATAAATCCCAATACAAGGCCAATTTCTGTCAAGACACCTAATGTAATTTTTTTGATATCTCTTTTCTTTTTCAATTCTTCGTCACCTCATTATTTTGAAGAAATAAGCTTTTTAAATTGGTCCCTATCCCTTTCATTGATGATGACCAAAAGAGTATCTCCAGGGAGAATTACACTGTCACCAGAGGGTACAAATGTCTCATTCTCTCTTATTATAGCGCCTATTATACTCTCTTTCGGGAATGGAACTTCTGCAATCTTTTTGTATGCAGCGGGTGAATTTTTCTGCACAACTGTCTGGAACACTATGATTTCACCATTTTTGAGTGTTGCAAGAACAGATAAAGGCTCTATCTCCACTTCATGCTCTATAATCTTTGCAATGATATCTGTTGATGATATAACATTGTCCACTCCAAGCCGCTTCATTACATTGATATTTTTTGGATTGTTGGCCCTTGCAATTGTTCTTTTGACCTCAAACACTCTTTTTGCAAGCTGACACGCTATTAGGTTGTCTTCATCCTTTCCTGTGACGGCAATAAAAAAGTCACACTTATGAACCTTTGCATCAGAAAGTGTATCCAAAGATGTGCCGTCTCCTTCTATCGCAGTTACATTTGAAAACTCTTCAGCAACTTTTCTGCAAAGCTCTGGCTGCTCCTCAATCACAGTTATGTGATATTTTCCGCTTTCGACCAAGAGCTTTGTCAAAAAATATCCTACCTTTCCACCACCAACAATGACAACTCTCATTGATTCACCTTCTTCTCAGCAATTACCATAATATCATTTTCCTGGAGTTTTATGTTCTTATTCTTAAAGTAAAAATGTTCATTTCGGATTATACCAAAAAGATAACAGTTTTCAGGCAAAACTATCTTATCTAAGCCTTTTCCCACATCATCTCTTTTTGGTGTGACATATTTGAAAAACACATCATCTTTGCCAAACCTGTGCTTATGACGAATCTCACGTGAAAGCAAGATTGATTTGATGTACTCAACAACCAAGGTTGTTGGACAGATTGTCTCAAGGCCAAGCGAGTGGAAAATATCTTCCCGCAGCGGATCATAAATTCTTGCAATCACTTTTGGAACTTGATAAATCTCTTCTGCTATCTGGGCTGTCATAATATTTGTACTATCATCAGGTGTTACTGCTGCCAGTGCATCTGCTCTTTCAATCCCTGCCTGTTTTAGCACATCCTCGTCAATCACAACACCCTGAATTTTCATGCCATTAAAGTCAGGGCCAAGCCGTTCAAAGTTTTTAGCATCAGAGTCTATGACAACAACATCATGTCCTTCATCAGAAAGCGACTTTGCTAAAGTGGACCCGACCTTCCCGCACCCAACCACTATGATATACAATTTTTTGCCCCTCCACCCAAATTATTAGTCTATAAAATTCATAGATTAAATTATATTCCTTTTACAATAGACTAACAAGAGGGTTTTTGGTACAATAAAATAATAAGTTCAAATTTCAAAATCAAAACATTAGGGAGAGACTGAAGTTGAAAAAGAAAGCTTGCTGCGGGGTCGCTTTATTAATTATCTTTGTTTTTCTTTCAGTTAATATATTACCCACATTTTCGCAAACTCAAATCCCACAGTGGATAAGAATAGGAATATACTATGCTGACAAGTATGGTAGCTCAAGGCCTGTGGTTGAAACAAAAATCTATGCAAAAGGCGGACTTTACATAGGAATTTCTGATGATAAAAACTTTATCACAGTTGCCAATACTCAGAAAGATACTTTAATTGTTTCAAAGGACGTATACAAAAAAGATGGCAAAGAAGGAGCAAACATACACATTGCAGTAGGCAGGTATATATCCTATGCTACTGCAAAGAATGCTCTAAAAGACTATTTGGGTGCATATAAAGATGCTTTTGTGGGTTATATAAACAATGGATACTCTGTGCTAATTGGCAGTTTTAGCAATCTTCAGGAGGCTAAAAAGCTCCAATCAAAACTTAAAAGGGCAACCCTTTATTCCTCTGAAACAATGGTGCTTGTGAAGGATGAAAAAGGAAAAGTTCTTTTTGCTTTTGATGGGCAAAACAGTAAATTTTTAATGCTCATTCCACAACAGGAAAATGGTATAGAGAGGATAAAGATTGACAACAGGTGGTATCGAGGAAGAGTTGAGTTTAAGCGCATAAAGGGCAGTGATATGACTGTTATAAACGTTTCAAAATTGGAAGAGTACTTATATGGTGTTATAAGGATGGAGATAGACCCGCTTTGGAACATAGAGGCTGTTAAAGCGTTTGCAGTTATTGCAAGGACATATGCTGTGAGGAATTTAAACAGACATGGCGCTTTAGGGTTTGACCTGTGCCCTACAGACCATTGCCAAGTGTATGGTGGGGCGGTTGATGGAACGTATGGTGAAAAGAGGGCAATTTTAGCTGTTGACGCAACAAGAGGCGAGATAATAACATATAAAGGCAAACCAATTGATGCTGTGTACTTTTCATCAACAGGTGGGATTCCAACAGAAGATTCTGAAAATGTGTGGATGTATCCTGTTGAGTATTTGAGGTCTGTTGATAACTCAAAAGAGGCGAAAAATTCAAAGTCATCATGGACCTTCCAGTTTACCAGAGATGAGATAAAAAACATGCTGAAGAAGAAAAATATTGATGTAGGGGATATATTGGATATAAAAGTCTTAGAGTATACAAAGGCTGGAAGGGTATTAAGGCTCAAAATTGTTGGAACAGCTGGTGAGTACGAGTGCCAGAAAGAAGCAACAAGGCTTTTGTTTGGACTTTATAGCCAGGCATATACAATCGTAACAGATGCAGATGTCAATGTTGTAGATGAAAATGGCAAAGTAAAGCGAACAAGGATTGGTAACAATAAGATTCTTACTGAAAATGGTGAAAGTGTGTTAAATAGGAAAATAACCCTTGGGCAGACTGTTGATAGCAGTATTTATTCTTCTGCAAAGAATGATGTTTTTTCAGCTGTATATGATGCTATTTATTCAGGTGATGAAACACGCTTGAGCTCTGGGACAGGCGGCAGTGTATCAGCAGCTTCTACAGTAAAGGTTGTAAAAGAAGATGGTACAGTGGAAGAGGTACCAATCATTCCTACAACGTACACGTTCAACGGCAAAGGTTGGGGACATGGAGTTGGTATGAGCCAGTGGGGTGCAAAAGGCCTTGCTGACAGTGGGTATAACTATAAACAGATTATAAAACACTATTACACAGGGGTTGAAATCGAGAAAAGATGAGAAAGTGGAAATTAAGTGACTTTCACTATGACTTGCCAGAAGAACTAATAGCACAAAAACCTATAGAGCCGCGCGACTCTTCGAGGCTTATGGTAATTCATCCAGATGGCAGGATAGATCACAGGATATTTCGCGATATTATAGAGTATTTAAATGAAGGTGATTGCTTGGTTCTTAACAACTCAAAGGTAATTCCAGCACGTTTGATAGGCCAGCGTGAGGACACAGGCAGTTTTATTGAGTTTTTGCTTGTAAAAAGACTCAGCATAGATACATGGGAGGTTATGACCCGCCCAGGCAAGAAAGCGCGAAAAGGAAGAAGATTTGTATTTGGAGATGGAAGACTGAAGGCCGAGGTTCTTCATGTAAACCAAGATGAGGGCACACGAATTGTCAGGTTTGAGTATGAAGGTGTATTTGAAGATATTTTAGAAAGCCTTGGGGAGATTCCACTTCCACCTTATATCAAAGAAAAGCTTGAAAATGTAGAAAGATACCAGACAGTGTACAGCAAAGTGCCGGGGTCTGCTGCAGCACCGACTGCAGGTCTTCACTTTACAGAAGAGCTCCTTAGCAAAATATCAAAAAAGGGTGTTGAGATTTTGTATGTGACACTGCACGTTGGGCTTGGAACTTTTAAACCTGTAAAGGTTGAGAATATCGTAGAGCACAAGATGCATGAGGAGTATTATGAGATATCTGAAGATGTGGCAGAGAGAATAAATGAGGCAAAAAGGCTTGGCAAAAGAGTAATTGCAGTGGGGACAACATCGTGCAGGGTTTTGGAGTCAGCAGCAGTTGAAAAAGGCTTGGTAAAAGCACAAAAAGGATGGACAGATATCTTCATCTACCCAGGTTATGAGTTTAAAATTTTAGATGGGCTTGTTACAAACTTTCATCTTCCGGATACAACCTTGATGATGCTTGTTTGTGCATTTGGCGGGTATGAGCGAATAATGAATGCATACAAAATAGCTGTTGAGCAGCGTTATAGATTTTTCAGTTTTGGAGATGCTATGTTGATTTTGAAATAAGCTTCGTACCATTGTGAAGCCAGAAGTAATAGTTTTAGTCACAAAATACAACCAGTACAATATTTCCTAATTTACAATTGAGAGATATTTGTATATAATAATTTAAAATTCAGCTCAAGGAGATGTAAAAGGATGGATGAGATAAAACAAATGCTAAGTCTTGTTCTGGAAAGGGTTAATACCATAAATGAAGGCTTAGATGAGGTAAAACAGCGACTTGACAGAGTTGAAGAGCGGCTTGACAGAGTAGAGCAGAGGCTTGAAGCGCTTGAAAAAAGGGTTGATAGTTTAGAGCAAAGGGTCGAAAGTTTAGAACAGAGAATAGGAATTCTTGAGCAACGTGTTGACAAGCTTGAGGTTGAGACAACCAAGAACTCTGTTATGCTTGAAGACCTCAAGAGAAAACTTGAGCTTATGGCAGAAATCCAGCAGGCTCACTTTGAGCAGGACAAGCGTGAACATGAAGAGCTGAAAAAATATATAGACGACAGAATTTCAATAGTTGAGCTTGCAGTGAGAAGACTTTCAGATGATGTCAGAACTCTAAAAGAGGATGTAAAAGAGCTGAAAGAGAAGAGAGTAAACGTTGAGGTCTTTTATGAAATCCTTGGAAGACACGAGGTTGAGATAAGCAGGCTTAAAAAGGCTCTTCCCAGTGCAAGTTAAAATTTAGCCAATGAAAGATAAAAAGCCCTTTTTGGCAGAGGAAATTGTAAATCTCTTGGTTGCCAGAAAGGGCATTTTTGTTTTAGTGATGGTATTTGTGATATAATAAAGTAAATCAAAAATTTTCAACAAGGACGAGATGGGAAATATGTCCCAATTTTTAATTCTCCCTCTACAGCAGGTAAAACAGTTTAAATATCTCACTGAATCGAATGCAGAAAGATACAGGGCTATTATGAGGTTTTGCTTTTTAAATCACATGCAGTACAAAAACAGGCTGACAAAGGACGAGATATACAGCTTTTTAAAAACTCTTCCAAACTTTTCTGACTACACAGAAGAGATGTGCGAGCAAGACCTCAAAAGCCTTGTTGACTGGGGTAATCTCAAATCCACTCAAGATACCTCTAAAACAGCCACCTTGCAAGAGTTCAAAAACAAGAGGTTTTTGTACGAGCTTACCTCAATTGGACTTAGGATAGAAAGGTTTTTGTTTGAGCTTGAAAATTCACAGGAAACAAAAGCAGAGCTAAACCCAAAACACATAGAAAAGATATATGAGCTTTTGCTAAAGATTGATATTGTCTTAAAAGCCCCACAAGAACAGGCAGTTGATTGGTGGGATGAGCTAACAGGTGCATTTGAGGAGATAGAAAGAAGCTATACAGAGTACATTTCTATGCTGACATCCTCTGAATATGAAAGTCTAATGATAAAAGAAAAGTTTTTAGAATATAAATCAAAACTTGTACATTACCTTTACAATTTTCATGACATGTTCCAAGGTTATCTGCCAAGGATAAGGACTCTTTTTTTGAACCTGCCACAGTTCAAGGTGGATGAGCTTTTGATGTACATAATTCAGGCAGAAAAAGAACATCCCAAAAATATATTCAGAGATGGCGGCACAATAGAAGGGTATATCAAAAGCAGATGGCAGAATATAAAAGACTGGTTTGTCAGTCCAAACGGGCAGGCAGAAAGACTTCTTGAGCAGATTCAGCAGATAATTAGAAAGGTTTCAAGTTATGCAGCAAGGCTTTCAGAGTCCTCAACACTTAAAGTAAACAGGACAGAGGAGTATAAGCATTTAGCAAAATTGTTTTCAAATCTTGACATATCAGAGTGTCATAAGTTGTCTGCTGTTGTATTTGGTGTAATGTGTCCAAAATATATCACAGGCGACTTTCCAAGAGCCACCGAGTCAACAGCTATTAGCATTCTTGACCTTCCAAGTTTTAAAGTGCCTTTAAAATCACGAGGAAGATTAATTAGAGAGAAGATCAAAGTAGTTCCTGCAAGCGAGTTTTCTGAAGAAAAGAAGAAGAGGTTTGAAGAGTACAAAAAGAAGATTGAAGAAGAAAATGAGCTTTTGCAAAGCCTCCTTAAAGGGAACAAAATAGAGTTTGAAAGGCTTCCAAGGATTACACCAGAGGTCAGAAAAAGGCTTTTTGTGTGGCTGTCACGAGGACTTAGCAGCAAAGTGGCAAACACTGACTCTGGCAAAAAGTTTAGAGTCATAAGACCCCAAGATGATAAAAGGTGTATCTTAGAGTGCACTGATGGCAAGATGGACATGCCAGCGTATGTCCTTGAGTTTGTTGATGAGTAAACAAAAACTTTGCAAAGAAGGAAGAGTAAAAATATGGGTGATCTTTTGAAGCTTCTTGAAAATTTTTGGATATTGAAAGAAGAGGATAGTGAGACATTTTACAGGCTAAAAAATCTTGACAAGGAAACAAGAGAGTTTATTGCAAAAAACTTGGGTTTAAAATTTATAACAACCTCAAACATGGTAAAACTTGAAAAAGTGCCGCTTATGCCCAAAGAGTGTATGGGAGTACTTGATTTTGAACAGCCGCGAGACTATGCGTTTTTGTGCCTTGTCCTTGCCTTTTTAGAAGACAAAGGTCCAGAAGACCAGTTTTTGCTTTCCAACATCACAGAATATATCAGAATGAACTTTCCAGATGAAGAGATTGATTGGACGCTTTACTCAAACAGACGCTCCCTAATCAGAGTGCTTAAGTTTTGTGAAAAGATGAGGATGATAAGAATTGATGATGGGAACCAGGAAGAGTTTGCGGAAAATAGTGAGGCAGAGGTGCTTTACGAGTCGACAGGAATTTCGCGATATTTTATGAGAATATTTCCCAAGAGTATTACTGAGTACAGCAGCTGGCAGGAGATTTTAAATAGTGAATTTGAGTTTACAAATGGAATTTCACAGCCCATATCAGATATCAAAAGGATTAGGGCGTACAGAGGGCTTGTTGTTGATGGCAGTGTTAATTTTGAGAATGAGGATGAGCTTTTGTATATAAAACGTCAAAAGGTTAACATTACATCAGAGCTTGAAAAACATCTGCCAGAGGCAAGTTTTCATATATTCAAGTCTTTTGCGTTTTTGGCTATTAGCGAGAATTATAAAAATACCTATCCTGACGATAGCAACCTATGCGACATTCTTCTTTTGGTTGCAAGCATGCTTTTATCAAAGATAGAAAAGGGTGAATACAGTCTTCACCCTACAAATGAAACCTTGGAGATTCACGTAACCTCTTTAAAGTCCATTTTGGAAGATGTGCAAAAACAGTACAAAAATTTTTGGAACAAAGAATGGCGAGAAAAAAGCCTTGAGAAAGTGTTTGACGAGTTTTTGAAGTTTTTGTATGAACTTGGATTTGCAAAACTGCAAGAAGACGGATTTGTTGTAATCTATCCAATATATCTTAAAGTGGTCGGCGAGTACCAAGTTTTAGATGAAGCTGAAGAGAGTATTTAAAAGAGTATTTAAAGAAAAAGCGTTTTGAAAAAAAGAACAAGATGGAGGTTTTTTGATTCAAGATGAGCAAAGAACACAGGTGGGTGCTTTCCCGAGCGGGTGTTTTTAACTACTGGTACTATGATGAGGAATATTTTGATTTTTACGACGGCAGGATGCTGATTCGCGGCCCAAACGGTTCTGGAAAGTCTGTCACAATGCAGAGTTTCATAACCCTTCTTTTAGACGGCAACTATCATCCATCCAGGCTTGACTCTTTCGGGTCAAATGCAAGAAAGCTTGAGGACTATGTCTTAGGCGAGCAGGATATCTCAGGGAAGAATGAGTCAACAGCATACCTTTTTTTGGAGTTCAAAAAGGAAAACATATTTGTTTCAATAGGGATGGGTATGAGAGCAAAAAGAGGCTCAGGTGTTGACTGCTGGTATTTTGTCTTGACAGACAACAGAAGGTTTGGGATTGACATATTCTTCTATGAAAAGATTAACGGACAGAAGATTCCACTCACAAGAAGAAAGTTTGAGAACCTGATTGGCAGTGGTGGCAAGGTCTTCACAAGCAGAAGAGATTATATGCAAGAGGTAAACAAGATCCTGTTTGGGTTTGAAAACGTGGAAGACTTTGAGAACTTGATAGATTTGATAATCCGTGTAAGAGCGCCAAAACTTTCAAGGGATATAAAGCCAGACAGGATATGCGGTATTTTGCAAGAGTCGCTTCCTGCACTGTCAGAAAGTGACCTTCGTAGCCTTTCAGAGTCGATTGAAAACATGGACAAAATCCAGACAGAGCTTAAAAACTTAGAGACAATCCAATCTTGCCTTGAAAAGATAAAAAAAGCATATGATGAGTACAACAGATTTTTGATGTACCAAAGAATTTCTCAGCTGCTTGAATCACATAAAAAACTGACAAAAGCCACAAAAGAATATGAAATGCTCTCAGGTGACGTTCAAAAACTTACAGATATGGAATTAAAGCTGAGAAATAGTCTTGATAGTATTGAAAAGGAAGAACAGGCGCTGAAGTTTAGGCTTGAGAGTATAAAAGAAAGTGATATATTTAAGCTTCAGCAGAGGTATGTTGAGCTAAATGCTGAAATTGAAGATTTAGAAAATCAGAAAACTTTAAAACTTTCAAGTTTAAATGACCACATGCAAAGGCTCTCTCAGGCAGATGCTGACATCAAGCGCACAAAACACCAGCTTTTAAATTCTCAGAATCTGATAAAAGACTATATTCAGCAGAGCAAAAAGCTACTTGAAAGTTTGAATATGCAAAGGTTTTCGGATGTACTTGATATTTTTGAGAAAGGTGAGCAAAAAAGCTTAGACATTATTAAGAATGAACTGGCCAAATCAATAGCTGAGGTAGAAAAAGCTCTTAAAAATTATGATACGTTGCAAGATGTGCAAAAGGACTTAGATATTCAGCTAAGAAAACTTGACCATAGCAAAAATGAGCTTCAAAAGTACCAAGATGAGTTAAATCTTTTAATTCTTCAACTTGAAGATGCCAAAAATCTTCTAAAAAGCAAGATCAAGAGCTATTTTGACCAAAACCAGGTTTTAAAAGCAGAGTTTGATGATATAACTTTGATGTTTCAGCTGATAAACACAATATCGCAAAAAGGCGAGTATGAAGGTATAAAGAAGATTTTAAATGATGTGTATAGCAGACATTATTTGTCAATCTCAGATAACTTGCGCAAGCTCGAGTTTGAAATGAATCTACTCAAAGAGAGAATTAAAGACAAAAAGAAAAAGATTGAGGAGATTCAAAGCCAAAAAGACGAGTTTATACCATCTTCAGAGAAACAAAAAAAGGTAAGACAAAGACTTTTAGAAAAAGGTGTACCGTTTGTACCTTTTTACATGGCAGTTGACTTTAAACCGGGGATAGATGAGAACTTAAAAGCTGTGATTGAAGATGCACTTTTTGAGCTTGGAATTTTAAATGCTCTCATTGTGCCAGAAAAGTACAAAAATGAAATTGATGAACTTTCGGAAGATGAAAAGGAAGTTGTGCTTTTTCCAAAGCCGGCATATTTTTCTCACACATTAAATGAGTATCTTGAGGTTGCAAACTTTGAAAACGCAGAAGGTTTGATTAATGAGGTTGCAGCTGTAATTGACAGTATCCATATAAATCCTGTAGATGATGGAATATATGTGTGCGAAGATGGGCGGTTTGGAAATGGCATATTAAAAGGGAAGACAACCACACATGAACAGGCAAGATATATAGGTATTGAAAACAGGCGAAGGTACAAACAAATGCTAATTTTGCAGCTTGAAGAGGAGATACAAAATCTTACAAAAGAGTTGGAAGAAAAGAAAGCCGAGGCTAATTTTCTAAAATCCCAGCTTGAGGTTTTAGAGCTTGAGAAGAAAAACTTTCCAACATCTGCAGACTTAGACACTGCCTTTGACATGATAGATGGGGTTGAGAAAAATATTTCAAAGCTTCAGATTGAGATTGAAGCTCTTGAAGAGAGAATAAAAGAGCTGACAAATAAGCAAAATCTGCTGAAATATGAAATTTCACTGATTGCAACAAAGCTATCACTGCCATCTTCAAAAGAAGTTTTTGCAAAGGCAAAACAAGACGCAAATACGCTGTCGAGCTTACTTTTGCGTCTTGAGACTGAGGCGCTACACAAGCAGGAAGTTGAAAGGACGTACCAGAGCCTAAACAGGTTATATGAACAGATAAGAGAAAGTGTAGATACTTTAAATGACGATGTTCACAGGATTTCTGAAAAGTTAGAGGTTTTAAAACTTCAGAAAGAGGAGATTGAAAAAAGGCTTTCGAGCGAGGATGCGCAAAAACTTTTTGATGAGCAAAGAAGAGCATTTGAGCGGCTTGAGAACATACCAGCTGAGAGAAAAAAAATTAATGAAGAGCTTTTTGAGGTGACTTCCCAAAAAGCAGCAGCTGAGCAAAAGCTTGAATTTTCAAAACAGGAGCTGCAGTCAATTGAAAGTGAATATAAATTAGCCTTGGACGCATTTAAGATAGAGCTTGGATTTGGTTTTGTTTTCAAAGGGATAGAATTTGAAGATGATCAAAAGCTTTTAGAGTTTGCAAGGTCAAAGGAAAATGAGCTAAAAGAGTATTCTCAGAAAGATTTTTCTTCGATACTTCAGAGGCTTATATCCATCCATTACACAACACAGATTCAGCTTGCAGAGTTTGGAGCAAACCTTGTTGATTGGAAGGACGACAAGACAACCTACAAAAGGTATTTGTGGACTTGCAGAAAAGAGGGAAGATTTCTTTCACTTTACCAGTTTATAGATGAAATTGAAGCAGAGATTGCTGAGAAAAAGAACTTGATAACAGAGAGCGAAAGAGAGCTTTTTGAAGAGGTTTTGGCAAAGAACATAGGCTTTAAGATTTCAAGAAAAATCATGCTTGCTCAGGACTGGGTTAAGAGGATGAACGAGCTTATGGCAAATTTGTCTACATCAAGTGGTCTTACATTCCGGCTCTCTTGGGAACAGAAAAGGCAAGAGGCAGAGGATGAGCTTTCCACCCATGAGCTGGTAAAGCTTTTGAGCAAAGACCCTCTTGCTGCAACAGATGAAGACAGAAACAAGATTGCAATGCATTTTAGGTCGCGCATAGAAAAGGCAAAAAAGTACCAAGACAACCCAGAAAACTTTGCAACGCTCTATGAGATAATCAAAGAGATTCTTGATTACAGGCAGTGGTTTGAGTTCAGGCTCTACTATCAAAAGGTAGGGGAAAGCAGAAAAGAGCTTACAAACAATGCATTTGACAAGTTCTCTGGTGGTGAGAAAGCACTTTCCATCTATGTTCCACTTTTGGCAGCACTCTGTGCTAAATACCAAAGTGCTGCAAACTTTGCGCCGCGGATAATTGCGCTTGATGAGGCGTTTGCTGGTGTTGATGAGAACAACATTGAAAATATGTTTGATTTGATTGAAAAGCTTGAATTTGACTATATAATGAACTCTCAGGTTTTGTGGGGAGATTACAAAACAGTGCCAGGACTTTGTATATATGAGCTTTTGAGAGAAAACAATCAGCCATCTGTTCTAAAAGTAAAGTATATCTGGAACGGGTACAAGAAGGTGTTGGTTGAGGTATGACAAAAGATAAGATTTTCGATGAGTGTGTAGAGTACTTTTCACAGCCAGGATTTAAGCGAGCGCTGGAGCTTATTCATAGGAAGTATAGGTCTTTGGGGAGATTTTCTGGCAAGATTATTCTGGAAAATCCGTCTGAAGAGGAAAAAGAGGCTTTGTCACGGTATCTTAGAAAGGTTTTGAGAGGCGAGAAGGTTGTCATTGATGTGAAAGACTTTGCCGTGACAAAGTTTCAGGACACTAAGTTCTCAAGGCTTGATTTTAAAAGCATCTTGTCAGCTGTTTTGAAAAAAGAGGTTATTACCAAAAAAGAAGAAAAAGAGCTGGAAAATGAAAGGGTATTGAACTTTTTTGAAAGTTTATCAGCACATTTTGACGGTGATGAAATTGCCGCACATGTTTTAAATGCTTTTAGAGAAAATTTCAAATCATTTGAGAGCTTTTACAAAAAGTATTCACAAAAAGAGTTTTTAGAGATGACGAAAAAGGTCATAGAAGCGATTTTAAAAAGACCACAAAGTCCTGAGACTTTGGCTATTTTTACAACAAGGGTTACAGGCAACCCTCACTTTTTTGATGATGAGCAAGATGCAGGAAAGATATTTTTAAGGCTTTTGAGTATTATAAACGGTAGAGAGTTTCCACAAAATGCAGAGGAAAAATCAGAACTACTTTACGAAAACAACATCTTGATTGATGAGCTTTCAAACTGGTGCTTGGTGTATAACATTGGTGGATATAATGAAGAGGGAAAAGAGGATGAGGGGCTCAAATGCTTTAGCAATCAAAAGAAACCACTAATTTTGCCACTTTATACTATAAAGGATTATAGAGGATTTTTTGCATACTCAAATAAGCTTGTGGTTGTTGAAAACCCTGCTGTATTTTCTGCAATTGTGCAAAGAGTACCAACTATTTCTGTTGTCTGCACAAATGGGCACCTGAGGTTATCAGCAAAAATAATCATTGGAAGTATTGCGAAGACAAATATACCTTTGCTGTACTCAGGCGACTTTGACCCAGAAGGGCTTTTGATTGCAGACAAAGTAATTCAAAACTTTGGTGCAAGGCCACTTTGTATGGATGAAAACCACTATCTTTTGGCACTGTCTGAAAATAAGATTGATGAAAGGCGCTTAGAGATGTTAAAGAATGTAAAAAGTGAACAGCTTCAAAGCGTCTGCCAGAAGATGAAGGAGCTTCAGCTTGCTGGGTATCAGGAGAGGATTGTGGATAGGATTGTAGAGAAGCTAAAAGTTAATATTTGAACAATTTATTTTTCTAATCAAATTTTAATCTGTTTATAATAATCTTCTAATTATCCTCCTACATAATTATTCTCACGAGCAGCTGCTCGAATAAAAATGTAAGGGGTAGATAAAACATGTTGAAGCAAATTAAAAAATTTGTGGTGCCATTGCTTGCAGTAGCTTTTGTCTTGAGCTTTGTAATAGGATATGCAAATTCACACTCTATTGCAAGTTTTACCAAACAAGATAGTCTTGTTAAAAATCAGGTAACACAAGCTCAGAATCAAAATTATAATTCATCAGAAGGGAAGAATGTAGATAATCCAAAAGACAATGATATTGAAAGAGCCGATGATAGTCAAAATGTAGACAGCCCAACAGACAATGACGTAGAAAAAGCTGACGAAGAAAATGATGAGAGCGATCTAATTACCAAAGCAAAGATTTCAAAAAATGAAGTGGAGAATATTGTTAAATCGGCATATCCTGGCAGCACTATTCAGAAAATTGATATTGGTGATGAAAATGGTCTGATTATCTACGAAGTTAGAATAACTGACAAATCAGGCAAGGTTTTGAATATCAAAGTTGATGCAAGCAATGGCAAGATTGTAGGTGTTGAAAATGGTAATTCCCAGCAAGAGGAACAAAAGGATGAAGACAATGGACATGACACAGACAATCAAGAAGTAGAAAATGAACAATAAGATTAATAAAAATTTGGGATTTGCAAATATCAAAGTTTTTAAACAAAGCAGGCTGCCCCGAGTGATTTGTGGGCAGCTTTTCTTGTCAAGGGCTGTGTATTTCATAGGCTGATAAATCTGCGGTAAAATATCTTCAAAGAAGAATTTTAGGGGGGAGATTACAAATGCCATCATACAAAATTTTGATAATAGAAGATGAAAAACAAATAGCTCGATTTATCGAATTAGAATTAAAACATGAAGGCTACGATGTATATGTGTGCTATGATGGCATAGAAGGACTTAAAAAAGTTGAAGAGATACATCCAGATTTGATACTCTTGGATATTATGTTGCCTGGCATAAATGGCATTGAAGTTTGCAGAAAAGTAAGGCAGTATTCTAATGTCCCTATTATTATGGTTACAGCAAAGGATGATATTCCAGATAAAGTGATGGGCTTAGACAGTGGAGCAGATGACTATGTCACAAAGCCATTTGCAATAGAAGAATTATTGGCAAGAATAAGGGCAGCTTTGAGAAAAAGCAAACAGTTGAATATAATTCGTGAAGTTCTTAGTATTGGTGATTTGACTATTGATACATCCAAACGGATTGTTATAAGGGCTGGTAGAATAATTGAGCTTACCAAAAGAGAATATGATTTGCTTGAGTATTTAGTAAGAAACAAAGGAATTGTTCTAACCCGAGAACAAATATTGGAAAATGTCTGGGGGTATAGCTATATGGGCGATACAAATGTGGTGGATGTATATATCAGATATCTGCGTAGCAAAATAGATGATGGTTTTAAAACAAAACTCATTCACACAGTAAGAGGAGTTGGATATAAATGTGAGGAGAAAGAAAATGAAGATTAACATTTTAAGGTTCAGAAAGATTTCTTGGAGAATTACATTTACATATGCCGTAGTGTTTTCAGTAATGGTTATATTGTTAAACTTCTTAGTTTTATATGGAGTGAGATTTTATCTTCGTGAGCAAGCTATAAGCCAAGTTAATGCTATTGGTAAAAATATAGAAAACAAGATACTGGGAATAGGTGAAGAACAAAAAGACATTTATGACGAAGAACTTATAAATGATGCAGTAATAAATAGTGATATTAACATAAAGATAGCAGACAGCAGTGGTAGAATTTTAAACCATTCAAGAAATTTTGATCCTCATGTTAATATAATCTCAAATCCTAATCGCGTTATGGTAGTTGAAAATGAAGAGAACCACTTGATAGTTAAGAATTTTGTCATCTTTAATAATGGCAAGATTATTGGATATGTTCAAGTAGCCAAAAATATGAATAGAGAATACTTATTTCTTAAACTATTGTTCATACTGTTACTTGTTGCCGATGCTATTGGAATGATAACATCAGTTATTACAGGATTTTCTATCAGCCAAAAAATACTGAGACCTATTCAAGAGATAACAAATACTGCAAAAAGAATTACTGCAACAGATTTGAATGTAAAAATTGATGTAGGCGAGGTTGACGATGAACTTACTAATCTTGCAAAAACTTTTAATGAGATGATTGAAAGATTGAAGATTTCGTTTGAAAAGCAAAACCAATTTGTATCAGACGCATCACATGAGCTGAGGACTCCTTTATCTGTTATAAATGGATATATAAACTTAATAGATAGATGGGGAAAAAATGATAAAGAGGTTTTACAAGAGTCTACAGACGCAATAAAGAATGAAGTTAAATATATGACAGAACTTGTAGAAAGATTATTATTTTTGGCAAGAGGGGATAGTGGGGTTATAAAACTTCAAAAAGAAGTTTTTAGTCTTAATGAGCTGATAAAAGAGGTTATTAAAGAAACAGAGCTTTTGTGCCAAGACCGCAAGTTGAGTTATAACATAAAAGAGCAAATAAATATTTTTGCTGACAGAAAGTTAATAAAACAAATGTTAAGAGCAATAGTTGATAATAGTGTTAAATTCACACATCATATGGGTACTATTGAAATATCAGCTACAAAAATTTTTAATAAAGTAAAGATAGTTATTGAAGATAATGGCATTGGCATACCCCAAGAGGAGATACCAAAAGTATTTGACAGATTTTACAGGGTTGACAAAGTTCGAAGCAGAACTGCAGGTGGCAGCGGCTTGGGGTTATCAATTGTAAAATGGATAGTTGAAGCACATGGTGGCAATATTTCAATTGAAAGTAGCATTGGAAAGGGAACAAAGGTGATTGTATTATTGCCCAGCTGAAAAGGAATTAAATGGTGAAAAAGTGATGATAGATAATCGATTTCAATAAGCTTTACTTGCTTCAAATAAAGGGGTATAATAATACAGTAAATAGAAAAATAAATTGAGTGGTGATGTTAGCTGTGTCAGAATTAATTAAGGACATAGATAATGTAAAAAAAATATCAATTCCAGTGGACACAATAAAATATATTATAGAAAGACTTGGAAATGACATAATATGGGACTATGACAATATAACAGGTGAATTGATTATTATGAAACGTCCTGAATCTTATGTAGATGCTCTGGCTGGATTAGGGCAGGAGATGTGGGAAAAGCTTGAGAGTAAAGAATTTATTGAAGAGATGAGAACAGAATGGGACCAATAAAAGCGGGACAAAAACTTGCATTGGATACTAATTTATTTATATATCTCATAGAGAAGAATAAAACTTATTTTCCATTAGTTAAGTCCTTATTTGAAAAAATCCAAAAAGGACAACTATATGGGGTAACCTCGAGCCTTGTATATACTGAATTACTTTCAAAGCCTTTTCAAGAAGAAAATATAATCCTTGTGGATAAGTATAAAGTACTGCTTGCTACATTTCCAAACTTAATAATTAAAGAAGTGGATAAGGATATAGCAACGCTTGCTGCAAAATTATGTGCCAAATATAAAATAAAAACTCCAGATGCAATATTTATTGCAACAGAAATAGCTGAAAAGGCAGAAATATTTATAACTAATGACACAAGGTTGAAAATTGTAAATGAGATTAGTATTATAATATTTAGATGAATTGCTTAATCAAACTGATAGAGTAAATATAGATTAAAAGCAGAATTAAATGCACCAAGATAGTTGGAATTACTCTTAAATAGCACCACGAAGGTGCTATAAATATTTAGAGTTGGGGGTAAGATAAATTCGACAAAGGTATAACCAAAGATTTTGAGAACAAGGCCCACGAAGGGTGAGATTTTCACCTTTTGTGGGCTTTTATTTTGTTTACAAATATACAAAGAGGAGGTAAGAAGTTGATGAGAAGCAAGAGTTTTTGTTCTGATTACTTTAGAGCAAGTAAAAAGGCAATAAGTATTCTGCTAATTTTGAGTCTTTTCTTACTAATTGTATTGAACACATTTTCTGGGCAAGCAAAACAAGAAAGGTCTTCATCAAAGTTAATTGTGACTGACCTTCTTGGCAGAAAAGTAGAGATTGAAAACAAGAAAAACAAAAGAATTGTTGCGATAGGACCTGGTGCACTCAGGCTTGTTTTGTATGTCAATGGAACAAAAAATATAGTGGGAGTTGAAAATGCAGAAAAGGCATGGGAAGAAGGTTCAAGAACATATATAATGGCATATCCTGAGCTCAAAAGACTTCCAACAATTGGCCAAGGTGGGGCAGACTCATCCCCTGACCCAGAAAAACTTATTTCTGTAAAACCAGATGTTATTTTTGCAGCAAGTTTTTTAGACAGGGCAAAGGCAGATGCTCTTCAGACAAAAACAAAGATTCCTGTTGTGGTACTTGACTATGGTACAAAGCTCCTTTTTGATGAGAATGTATACAAATCACTCAGAATCATTGGAAAGATTGTAGGAAAGCAGCAGCGTGCAGAAGACCTCATAAATTATATGCAAAGGTGCAAGGCATTTTTCAATGAAAGAACCAGAAATATACCGGTTTCTAAAAAGCCAAGGGTGTATGTTGGGGCTATCAGCTTCAAAGGCGGGCATGGATTTGAAAGCACAATGGGCAAATACTTTCCATTTTTGGCCATAAATGCAGTAAATGTTGCAGACCAGGCCAATAAAGAAGGCTGGTTCATGGTTGAAAAAGAAAAGATTTTAGAGTGGGACCCTGATATTATATTTATTGACCAGGCAAATTTGGATCTTGTAAAACAGGATTACAAGAAAAACCCTGAGTTTTATAAATCACTTTCAGCTTTCAAATATGGCAAAGTTTACGGTCAGCTTCCTTACAACTTCTATTGGACCAACATTGACACTGTTTTGGCAAACACATTCTTTATTGCAAAGGTTGTGTATCCAGACAGATTCAAAGATGTTGATCCAATCAAGCGAGCAGATGAGATTTACAAATTCTTCTTAGGGAAGCCGCTTTATACCAAGATGGCAAAGAAATTTGGTGGGTTTGTGAAAATAAAGCTTGACTAAAAATTAAGAGCAAAGAGGTTTTTTGAAGATGACTCAAGAAGTAGAGAAACACCAAAAACTAAAATCCCAGTACAAAAAGCTTGTTGCTGAGAAAGTGCTGTTTTTAATTACTATTGCTATCTTGACAGTGCTTCTTTCGGTATATGCAATATCGTCGGGTTCATCAGATTTGAGTTTTTCTGATGTTTTAAAGGCTTTTTTGGGAAAAAGTGATGAAAGAACAGTTCTTATAGTCTTTGACATAAGACTTGTAAGAGTTGTTGCGGCAATTTTGGCAGGGATTGGTCTTGCAATTGGAGGAGCTGCAATTCAAAGCCTTTTTCACAATCCCTTAGCATCTCCTTTTACTCTTGGAATTTCGCAGGGTGCTGCGTTTGGTGCGGCAATTGGAATAATTGTGCTGGGCGGCGGGGCGACAAGTTCTGCCGCCTCTGACTCTGTTACCATTTTGCATCCATCAGTGGTCGTTGTGTGTGCTTTTTTGGGGTCAATGCTATCAACTGTAGTAGTGCTTGCTTTGGCACAAATAAAGAGGTTTTCACCAGAGGCAGTTGTGCTTTCTGGAGTTGCCTTGAGCTCTCTTTTTTCTGCAGCAACAACAACAGTTCAGTATTTTGCATCTGATGTCAAAATTGCTGCGCTTGTGTTCTGGACATTTGGCGATATTGGAAGGGCAACATGGGATGATGTAAAGATTATGGCGGTTTTTGTAATTTTAGCATGGCTGTATTTTTTGGCAAATTCATGGAACTACAATGCAATTGCAAGCGGTGAGGATGTTGCAAAAAGCCTTGGTGTGAATGTTGAGAAAACAAGGTTTTTGGGTATTTTAGTAAGCAGCTTTATAACATCTGTGATTGTCTCTTTCTTAGGAATTATAGGTTTTATATGCTTGATAGCACCTCACATAGCACGAAGGTTTATAGGGAATGACCAGAGGTTTTTGACTATGGCATCTGGTCTTGTAGGAGCATTTTTGCTTCTTTTGTCAGACACAGTAGCAAGACTTATAATACAGCCAGTTGTTTTGCCAGTTGGCGCTGTAACATCTTTTCTGGGTGCACCGCTTTTTATGTATCTTTTAATCCGCGGAAAGAAGGTATGAAAAATGCTGAAAGTAGATAACCTTGAATTTAGCTTCAAAGACTTTCAGGTCTTAAGTGGGATTTGTTTTGAAGCAAGAAGAGGAGAGTTTGTGTCAATTTTAGGGAACAACGGTGCAGGAAAATCTACACTTTTAAAGTGCATAGCAAGGCTTTTAAAGCCCAAAAGTGGAGTTGTGCTAATAGACGGCAAGGACGTAAATAGTTTTTCACTACACCAGCTTTCTAAAAATGTTGCATATGTTCCGCAAAGATACACTACAAACAGAATAACAGTGTATGAGGCAATACTTCTTGGGAGAAAACCGCATTTTACTGGACTTATCCCTTCTTCAGAAGATTTGGAGAAGGTTGAGATGGCACTTGATATTTTTGGCTTGAAACACCTTGCTTTCAGATACTTAGATGAGATAAGCGGCGGAGAGCTTCAAAAAGTAGTGATTGCAAGAGCGTTTGTTCAGGAGCCCAAAGTGCTGCTTTTGGATGAGCCAATAAACAACCTTGACTTGAAAAATCAAATAGAGGTTTTGAAGATTTTAAAAAAGCTTTCAAGGCAGGAAGAGATTTTAGTAATTGTAATCTTACATGACTTGAATCTGGCCATCAGGTTTTCTGATTGGTTTATCTTCATCAAAGACAGAAAGATATTTGCATCAGGTGGAAAAGAAATAATAACAGCTGATATGATTTCAAAAGTATATGGCGTAGATGTAAAAGTAGAAAAACATGGTGATGAGATTTTTGTTGTTCCAATAGTAGCTGCTATTTAAACATAAGCTAGTTTTAAAAGGGGAGATTTTGGACTGATGGAACTTGTAAAAATAGGAGTAATTCACAGCCCGTATAAAACAAAAGAAGAGGCACCGCGGCAAGGTGCGGATTCAGAAGAAGTTTGCTATATAGAGATATTTGAAAATTATATTGATGGTTTAAAGGATATCGAAGAGGCAAAGTACTTAATAGTTTTGTACTGGGGCCATCAATCAAACAGGGAGAGTTTAATTACAAAGACACCATTTTCAGATGTTCCAAAAGGTGTTTTTGCATGCAGGTCTCCCAACAGACCAAACCCAATACTATTTGACGTTGCGGAGCTAATAGATCGCAAAAGCAACGTTCTTGTTGTAAAAGGACTTGATGCAATAGATGGCTCACCTGTAATAGATATAAAACCCTATTATGAAAGAATTGACATTCCCAGAGGGTTACAAGAAAAAATTTTTGAAGAACAAAGCAAATGACATGTTTGAAAGGTGGTGTTAATATGACATGGGAAAAAGAACTTTTCTGGAAAAAGGCAGTTGAGTTTCACGGGCACATATGCCCAGGTCTTGCAGTAGGTTTTAGAGCATGTGAGGTAGCAGCTAAAAAGCTTTCTCTTGAGTTTTCTTCGGATGAAGAAGTAGTTTGCATTACAGAAAACGATGCATGCGGTGTTGATGCTATTAAGGCAATTTTGGGCTGTACTGCCGGCAAAGGCAATCTCATTTTCAAAGACAGAGGAAAACAGGCATTTACGTTTTTCAGAAGGGATACAAATCAGGGTATTAGAGTTGTTTTCAAAGGTTTTGATAAAAACAGGTCAAGAGAAGAAAACTTACAGTATATCCTTAATGCTCCTTTGGATGAGATTTTTGAGTATAAAGAACCAAAAGACAAACTTCCAAATATGGCACGAATTTTCCGTTCTTTAAAATGTGAAAACTGTGGAGAGAGAGCAGCAGAGCACAGAATAAGAATTTTGGATGGCAAATTTTTGTGTCTTGACTGCTATGAAGACTACTCAAGAGGATGGGGAAGATAGGAATTTTCCTCATTCTTTTTTTTTAAAGTTTCTTTTATATCATCAATTATCTGCGAAAATATCTCTTTCATAGATAGATTTACAGTGCCGGGGATAAATATTCCATGAAGATTTAAAGGGATTATGTACTTTTTACAATCAAGGCTGAAAACTAAATGTGCTATCTTTGCAGTAATTTCACCGTTTATTCCACCACAGCTCAGAATTCCGATTGGACCCACAATTGCATCTGGTACAAAGTTTGTCAAAAAATAAACAATTTCATCTTCACCGCAATATCCTACATCTGCACCATTTTTGATCATGTTCTGCATAGCTACTTTGTTAGTTCCAAGCGCAACAACTTTTATTTTATCTTCAAATTCTTTTTTTAGTCTTTTTATAAATTCCCTTCCAATTCCAGCACCCTGTCCGTCTAAAACTGCAATGACCATGTGTGTATCTCAATCCTTTGACATTGTGTTTTTTAAGTAATTTTAATTATAAAACCTTTTAAATTTAGTTGTCAAAAAAAATTATCTATCATCTTTATTGATTTTTCAGTTATATACCTTTTGTATTATTTTGCCTTCAAAAAATCGCAAAAAATTTAATTGAATATTTGCAACAATTTTGTGTATAATTTCTCATGGATGGAGTTCCAAAATACTCAAATAGTAATTTTATATGGTGAAGGAGACTATGAAAAGGATCTTGATTGTTGATGACTCTGAACTGATGTGTGAGGTTATAAAAGGAGCTTTGAGGGGTTTAGAAGAAGATATAGTTGTTTTTATAGCTACAAATCCTCTTATAGCTATTAGAAAGGCTGGTTTATTTAACATTGATTTAGCATTAATTGACTATGAAATGCCTTATATGAATGGTCTTTTACTTATCGGCTA
Organism: Caldicellulosiruptor sp. F32; assembly: GCF_000404025.1. Classification (NCBI taxonomy): domain Bacteria; kingdom Bacillati; phylum Bacillota; order Caldicellulosiruptorales; family Caldicellulosiruptoraceae; genus Caldicellulosiruptor; species Caldicellulosiruptor sp. F32. The sequence goes on along the minus strand of NZ_APGP01000117.1, from coordinate 66,487 downwards.
TTTAAAGGAGATAAATCCATTAACAAAAATTGTAATGGTTTCTGCTTATACTGAACCTGGTGCCCAGATTACTCTTGAAGCACTTGCAAGAGGTGCAATTGATTACATATTAAAACCCTCAAATAAAGAAGAATTTGAAGGATTCAAAAAAGAACTGTTAGAAAAAGTTCGCTGGATATTAACAGGAAGAGAGTTTAGCCGCAAAAAAAGTAAGATAGAGAAAGACAGGTCTAAGGTTTTAAGTTATCTTGAGGGTCTTAAAGCTGGTACTCCTAATTATTTAGTGGATAAGCTAAGAGAAAGTAAAGTAATAGCAATTGGAATTTCAACAGGAGGTCCCCCTGTTTTAGAAAAGATTTTTACAAATCTTAAGAAAGATTTTTCAATTCCAATATTGGTTGTTCAGCACATGCCACCAGCATTTACAAAAGCCTTGGCTGAAAGACTTTGCAAACTTTCTCAAAGACAGGTGAAAGAAGCCGAAGATGGTGAAAAGATTGAAAATGGTGTAATTTATATAGCAAAAGGTGGAGTGCATCTTGCTGTTGAAAAGATCTTAGGAAAGTATTACTTAAGACTTCTTGAAAATGTCGAAAAGGTAAATAGCCACAAACCATCTTGTGATATTTTATTCAGTTCGGTTGCTGAATGGTACGGGAAAAATGCAACAGGCATAATCATGACTGGAATGGGCTGTGATGGAGCAAATGGTCTTTTGGAAATGAAAAATCAGGGTGCCTTGACAATTGCGCAAAGCAAAGAATCATGCGTAGTTTTTGGCATGCCAAGAGTTGCTATAGAAAAAGGAGCGGCTGAAGCAGTACTAAGTACAGATGAGATTATAAGGCTTTTAAATGAGGTGTAAACCTAAAATAATAAATTTAATATATCTCTTTGAGATAAAAAGAGACGTCAATTCTATTCACACTCCCTAAGATAAATACTCAAATGAAAATTCAAAGAGATTACACACTTTTTACAATTCAGGCTGAAAACCAAATGTGCCGGTTTTATAGCAATTTTTCCATTTATTCCACCTGTTCCACTACAGGTCAGAATTCCAATAGGACTAAAGATTGCGTTTGGCACAAAGTTTATTAAAAAATGAACAATTTCATCTTCATCACAACATTCTACATCTGCGCCATTTTTGGTCATGTTCTGCATCGCTACTTTGTTTGTTCCAAGCGCAACAACCTCTATACCTTTACATCCAAAACAGAAGTTGAGAAATTACTCTGTAAATAAGGTACAACTCCATTTTGAGGACTATAAGAATACATCATAATGTCTTGCAAAATAGGAATGTTATTGCTCATAAGATTCTTTAGTTCATCAGCTGACAGTACTTTGGTCAAAAATAAATAACTACTTGAGAGCATAGTAACGTCTTGTTCTTGAAAAGTTTGGTAAGATGTCAAAATTCCTTTATTTAAAAGGTTTAGCTGGTTTGCTATTTCAACTAAGATACTTGGTGAGGACAAATCCGGCATTTGCTCAAAACTATTTTGTACTACCTCTAAACCTGATTTGAAGCTTAGTGTTTCTGGACTATACATTTTCGGGTAGCTATCAAAACTTGGGAACTGTGTTTGCTTTTCAAAGATTGCTACTTTATCAGGTGTTATGTTGTTTTTTAAATTGTTCAAAACGTTTCCTTGGGAAATTATTGTATAGTCAATTGAACTTTGCAAGCTCTGCGAAAAAGTATTTATGAATGACTCTGAGCTAATATATGATACCCCTACCATTTTACCTCAACTCTTTTTATACTTTTTTGGATATCCCCTCACATCTTTATTATACCACAATTCTTACTCAAAAGTTTAAAAAAAATGTGTATCTTTTTGTTCAAGTATGGTATATATAAAGTTAAAGCAAACTCTTTTTGGGGGCTTATGATTTTAAGATGGACAGCAAAACTCAAATACCCGAAAAGTTTAAAAAATTCTTTTGGGATATTGAATTTGAAGATTTAGACATTCAGAGGCATAAAGCATTTATCATCACACGCCTTCTTAACTTTGGAGATCAAGACTCAATAAAGTGGCTATTTAGCACATATTCAAAAGAAGAGATTAAAGATGTGGTAAAAAATAGCAGAAGTCTTTTGAAAAAACCGGCAAGATTTTGGCAACTATATTTCAATTTGAAAGAGGATGAAATGAGGTGTTTTGAGGTTTTCAAAAAGATGGAAGGGTTATTTCCATTTTAAGTAACGTAAAAATTTACGGAAGAAGGTGCAGAATCTTGAAGATAATTACATTTTCGCACTACAAAGAGGTAACTGATGAGGTTTTAAAAGATTCATACGCCATTGTTATTGATCTTCTCAGGGCAACATCCACCATGATTTGGGCTATTTCAAATGGTGCAAAAGGAATAATTCCTGTTGAGGATATTTCTGAAGCGAGGCTTTTAAAGAGGTTAGATGAAAGCGTTCTTCTTGGAGGAGAGAGAGGCGGCTTAAAAATTGAAGGTTTTGACCTTGACAACTCACCTCTTTCGTACAAAAAGGAAGCCATTTTTGGCAAAACTGTGGTTATGACAACAACAAACGGTACAAGAGCGCTCAAGAAGGCATCCTTTGCAAAGAGAATCTTTCTTGGTTCATTTATAAATGCTAAAAAAACTGCAGAGTATATTATGAAAGAAACTCTACACTATAACATTGACACAATCTCAATTGTGTGTGCCGGAACAGAAGAGAAGTTCACACTTGAAGACATCATTTGCGCTGGCTATTTTGTAGATTTATTTAAAAAGAATCTTCCAGATGTGTTTTTAGATGATCTTTCTCTTGCATCACATGTGCTTTATAAAAAATTTGAAAATGACCCTCATGAAATATTAAAATATTCATATCACTATAATCATTTAAAGAGGATTGGCTTTGAAGCTGACCTTGAATTTTGTCTCAGAAAAGACTTTGTGGATTGTGTATGTGAGTTCAGAAACTTGGTAGTAGAGAAGGTGTAAAAATGTTTGAAATCTATCTTTCTTCATACTCAAAAAGAATTTATAAAAAAAGAGCCAAAATAACATCTATTGTAGGCATATTTGTAATCATTGCAATTTCAAGCTTACTTCACTTTGGGTTTGACTTTTTCGGCAGAATAAAGGCATCTGCTGTGATTTTTGCAGTCAACGATAGTGTATGGGAGCATCTTAAGATTGGATTTTTCGGAGGGTTGATTTTTTACATAATTGAATTTATTATTTATGGAAAGAAGTTTGACAATTTTATTGTAGGAAAATCAGTTGCGCTATTTTTAATACCATTTTTAACAGCGGTGTTTTTCTACACCTATACAGCATTTTTAGAAAACAACCTAATTCTTGATATACTCACTTTTGTCTTAGCAGTAATAATTGCCCAGTTTGTTTCACTTGGAATAACACTGTCAAATAGAAAGATAAAAAAAGGGCCGTTTGTACTACTTTTAATTATAATGCTGGTTTTATTTCCATTATTTACATACTTTCCACCCAAAATTCCAGAACTTTTTTATGATTTTGCTCACAAGCGTTATGGAATGTAGGTGTAAAAAATATATTCTAAATCTTGAAAGAATTCCAAAAAGGGAGGAAAATTGTTCATGGAAAAGCCAAAATTTTATATAACAACGCCTATATACTATCCATCGGACAAACTTCATATTGGTCACACATACTGCACAGTTGCAGCCGACACTTTAGCACGATACAAAAGGCTGCAAGGGTATGATGTGTTTTTCTTAACAGGAACAGATGAGCATGGACAAAAGATAGAAAGAAAAGCTCAGGAGGTTGGCAAGACACCTCAAGAATATGTTGATGAAATAGTTGCGTCAATAAAAGACCTTTGGAAGCTTATGAACATCTCGTACGATGATTTTATAAGAACAACAGAAGATCGCCACAAAAAAGTTGTCCAGAAGATATTTACAAAGCTTTATGAGCAGGGCGATATCTACAAAAGCGAATATGAGGGTTGGTACTGTACACCGTGTGAGTCATTCTGGCTTGACAGGCAACTTGTTGATGGCAAGTGCCCTGACTGTGGCAGACCTGTTGAAAGGGCAAGAGAAGAGAGCTACTTTTTTAGACTCTCAAAATACCAAGATGCACTTGTAAAGTATATTGAAGAGCATCCGGATTTTATTGTTCCACAGTCGCGCGCAAATGAGATGATAAACAACTTTATAAAACCAGGACTTGAAGATGTATGCGTTTCAAGAACAACTTTAAAATGGGGAATTCCTGTGCCATTTGACCCAAAACATGTAATCTATGTTTGGATAGACGCACTTTCAAACTATATAACAGCACTGGGGTATATGAGCGAGGATGACAGCAAGTTCAAAAAATACTGGCCGGCAGATGTTCACCTTGTTGGAAAAGAAATTGTGAGATTCCACACAATAATTTGGCCAGCAATGCTGATGGCACTGGGTCTTCCTCTTCCTAAGATGGTGTTTGGTCATGGCTGGCTGCTTTTAGAGGGCGGAAAGATGTCAAAGTCAAAGGGAAATGTAGTGGACCCAGTAGTGCTTGCGCAAAAGTATGGGGTTGATAGCTTAAGATATTTCCTTTTGCGTGAGATTCCGTTTGGTGCAGATGGGTACTTTTCAGAGGATGCATTAAAGACAAGGCACAACAGCGACCTTGCAAACGACCTTGGAAATTTATTGTCAAGAACAGTTGCAATGATTGAAAAGTTTTTTGATGGAATTATCCATCTTCCTGAAGTAAAAGAAGATCTTGACAATGAACTAATAACCTTGGCAAAGGAAGTATACGAAAAAGTGTGCAAATGCCTTGATGAGCTTCAATTTTCAAATGCCTTGATAGAAATCTGGAAGCTGATTGCAAGGGCGAACAAGTATATAGATGAGACAATGCCGTGGGTACTTGGCAGGGATAAATCTAAGCATCCGCGCTTGAAAACAGTTTTGTACAACTTAGCAGAGGTTTTGAGGATTGTTGCAATATTGATAGAACCATTTATGCCACAGACAACACCAAAGATGCTTGCCCAGCTTGGAATTTCAAAAGATGAAAATCCTGATATAACATCTTGGGAGTCAGCGGCAACTTTTGGGCTAATTAGAGATGGCACAAAAGTGAAAAGAGACCAGCCGCTTTTCCCGAGGATAGTTGATGAAAAGGAGGAGAAGGAAGTGCAAGAGCAAAATAAAACTGATGTTACCAAAATAGAAGGTGCTGTTCCTGCAGATGACAAAAAAGAAGAGGAAAAGAAAGAGTATATCTCAATAGAGGATTTTGCAAAGATTGAACTCAAAGTTGCCAAAATTTTAGAAGCAGAAAAGATTGAAGGTGCTGACAAGCTGCTCAAGCTCATTGTTGACTTAGGTGACGAGAGACGCCAGATAGTTGCAGGCATTGCAAAACACTACAAGCCAGAAGAACTTATTGGCAAGAAAATTGTAGTTGTTGCAAACTTAAAGCCTGCAAAACTGCGTGGTGTTGAGTCGCAGGGCATGCTTTTGGCAGCATCAATCGATGATGAGCTTTGCCTAATTACTCCTGAAAAAGACATCAAAGAGGGAGCAAGAGTAAAATGATAATAGATGTTCATGCTCACTATGATGATGAAGCGTTTTTGAACGATTTAGAGGATGTGATGGCAAGGCTGAAAGAAGAGAATATAATTGCCATCTCATCCTCTTCTTCTATTGAGTCTTCAAAAGAAAACATTGAGATTGCAAAAAAATATGATAACATTTATATAACTGTTGGAATTCATCCTCACGAGGCAAAGGATGCACCAAAAGATTTTGAAGATGGTCTTTTTGAGCTTGCCAAGTTTGAAAAAAATGTTGCGATCGGTGAGATAGGCCTTGATTACCATTACGATTTTTCGCCAAGAGATGTGCAAAAAGAGGTTTTTATTCGCCAGATTGAGGTTGCAAAGAAATTAAATCTTCCCATTGTTGTTCACTCAAGAGAAGCGCATAAAGACACACTTGATATTTTACAAGAACATGCAATTGGCAAAATACCAATTTTGGTTCACTGCTATTCAGGAAGTGTTGAGATGAGCAGAATTTTAAGAAAACAAGGGATATATATCTCTGTTGGCGGGGTTGTGACATTCCAGAATGCAAAAAAGCTCATAGAGGTTGTAAAAGAATGCCCGCTTGAACTTTTGATGCTTGAAACAGACAGCCCTTATCTCACTCCTCATCCGCACAGAGGTAAGCGCAATGATTCAACATATTTAAAGTATGTGATAACAAAAATTGCAGAGATAAAGGGAGTATCTGAAGATGAGGTAATTGAAAAAACAACCCAAAATGCCATGGATGTGTTTGGTATTAAATAAAGCTAAAAAACAAAAAAAGATGGGAGATGAATCAAAGTAAAGATGGGAATGATAACATACACAATTGACAACAAGTTATATATCAATGTTACAAACAAATGCACAAACTCATGCATATTCTGTATAAGAAACACTGAAAAAGGGCTCGGTAGCGAGTATGACCTGTGGCTTGACCATGATCCAACAGCAGATGAGATTTTAAACAGCATAAAGGACCCACAAAAGTATGATGAGATTGTCTTTTGCGGCTATGGTGAACCTCTTATAAGACTTGATACTGTGATTGAGGTTGCAAAAAGGCTAAAAGAAAAGACATCTGTGCCACTTAGAGTCAACACTAATGGACATGCCTCTTACATTCACAAGAAAAATGTTCCACAGCTTCTTCATGGGCTTATTGACAGAATTTCGATAAGTCTTAACGCTTCAAACAAACAAAAGTACAATGAGATTTGTAGACCATTTTATGAAGACATATATGACCATGTGATTGAGTTTATAAAAGAAAGCAAAAAATACATAAGAGAAGTATGGGTTTCGTGTGTAGATACGGTCATAGATGAAGAGGAGATAGACAGGTGCAAGGAAATTGCCAGAGACCTTGGTGTGAATTTTAAATTGAGAGCGTATGAGGGATAATATAAAATAATAGTGGATTTATTAGGATTAAAAAAGTAAATTGAGGTGTCTTTTAATGAAATTGAAAAGTTTGAGCGTTAAAAACTTCAAAAGCTTCAAAGAAATTAATGTAGAGCTAAAAGATTTTAATGTAATTATTGGTGCCAATGCTTCAGGAAAATCAAATTTTGTACAAGTATTTAAATTTCTACGCGATATAATGAATCTTGGTTTAGAAAATGCTGTGTCCATCCAAGGAGATATTGAATATCTTACTAATTTAAAAGTTGGCCGTGGTGAAGAATTATCAATTAGTATAGTGTGCGAAATAGAAGATAATGAAAAAATCGCAAATACAAAGCAAAACATTGAAATGACTTTCCATGAAATGAGGTATGGGTTTTCTCTAAAAGAGAAAAAAGGAGCGCCAGGTTTTAAAATTGTTAATGATTGTTTGCTTCAAAAGTTTAAATTTAAAGATGAAGATGGAAAAATTATTGAGGGTGAAATCACACTGTCCCATAAAAAAGATAAAGTAGTGTACGGAATTTTTCCAAAAGGTATTGAGGAGAAAGTGGAAAGTCTTATTCCGCTTTTATATTTAAAAATGGATTCTTTACCCCAGAACATTCTGCTAATTCAAACGCCTTTGTTTTTTATCTGGCGACGATTGACGATAGATAATATATTCCGAAATATTTCGATTTACGATTTTGATCCAAAAAAGTCCAAAGAGGCGGCTCCAATTACAGGTAAGGCTGAATTAGAAGAAAATGGCAGCAATCTTTCAATAGTGTTAAAAAACATTTTAGAAAATGAAGAAAAAAGGCGAAAACTTTTTAATTTAGTAAGTGACGTTTTGCCATTTGTTAATAATCTGACTGTAGAAAAATTACCTGATAAGTCTTTGCTTTTCAAGCTCCAAGAGTCATACTTTGAAAAAAAGGATATTCCTGCATCATTGCTTTCTGATGGGACTATTAATGTAATAGCAATGATAATTGCGTTATATTTTGAGAGAAAAAAGTTTGTTATCTTTGAAGAGCCAGAAAGGAATATTCATCCTTTTCTTATTTCAAAAGTTATTGAAATGATGAAAGAAATTTCACGAAGAAAGCAAATTATTGTTACTACACATAATCCTGAAGTTGTCAAATATGCGGGGGTTGATAATCTTCTGCTTGTTTCTCGCGGCAGAGATGGCTTTTCAAAGATATACCGACCACTTGAGAAAGAAGAGATAAAAATATTTTTAGAAAATGATTTAGGAATCGAAGAACTCTTTGTTCAAAACCTTCTGGAGGTAGGAGCGTAAGTAAATGAACTGTGGCAAAGGTATATACATTTTGGTGGAAGGTGTAGATGATGAGAGGTTTTTTAGACGTATATTGGAACCCGAACTCTCTTCTAAATATTCTTTCGTTCATATTATGAGATACTGTGGTGATGAGTTTAGGAGCCTTAAAAATTTGCAAAAGTATTCTAATCTCATAAGGGCTTTTGTGAAAAGTAATAATGATTACATTTTTGTAACAGACATAGATGATTCACCATGTGTTACATATAAAAAAGAGCAAATTGCAAAGTTGATAGAGAATATAAACAAAGAAAATGTAATTATAGTTAAAAAAGAGATAGAAAGCTGGTACTTAGCAGGTGCAGAAGATAATTTTTGCTCAAAATTTGGAATTTCAGAGTCCCAAATTAGTAATACTGAAAAATTGTCAAAAGAAGATTTTAATAAGTTTATCCCTCGGAGTTTTGACAGGACAGATTTCATGATAGAACTTACAAAAAATTTTTCAATAGAAAAGGCTAAGAACCGAAATGCATCTTTTAAATACTTTATGGAAAAGTACATCGATTAGAAATTCTATTTTTGAAGTGTTTTTTGAAGAATGGTATTTGAAAATTCTCGTATATGTCTAAAATATATAAAAGGGAAAGAATATTTTATTAAAATCGGTCAATTATTCACATAACCACATCTACAAAAACAGAATAAAAACTTTGAAAAAGTTCATTTATTTTTGGTATTGATTGGTGTATACAAAAAACATATAATTAAAACTGTAAACAGCGGAGCAAGGGACAGACAACAAAGAAATGCGGCGGACAACCCCCTTGAGTTTTTAAAAAATACATACAGTGGAATCCCCCCGATTCATTTCCTCCTTTTATATAGAAAGCGGGCAGGAGCTCTACAAGCAAAGGAGCTTCTGCCCGCTTGCGATTTTAGGGGGAATTTTTTAACAAAGATTCTGCAAGAAGTCTCCATCTTCTGTAAGATGGAGATGAATTGCAGTTGATAAATATTTGGTTTCGGTATACAATTAAACTGGTGATGACAATGAAGTTTGATACTAATAAACATTCAGTATTTCTACTGTACTATCATTTGATTTTGGTAACAAAATACAGAAAAGATGTGATAGATGAGAGAATTTCAAGAAGGCTAAAAGAAATTTTTGAGTATATTCAACCTAATTACAACATAACCCTGGTTGAGTGGAATCATGATAAAGACCATGTGCATGTTTTGTTCAAGGCAACTCCTACAACATCACTTTCCAAGTTTATAAATGCTTATAAAAGTGCTTCTTCAAGGCTTATAAAAAGGAATTTCCTGAAATTAGGCAAAAACTGTGGAAGGAATATTTTTGATCAAGAAGTTATTGTTTGCTGACAAGTGGTGGTGCACCGGTTGAAGTGATTAGAAAATACATTGAAAGTCAAGGTGAGAAAAGAAAGTGTTGAAAGCATATAGGTATCGAATATATCCAACTAAAGCACAGGAAGAATTCTTTGAGAAGGCATTTGGTTGCTGTAGATTTGTATGGAACAAGATGTTAGAGGAAAAACTGGAAGCTTTGAAACAAGGTAAAAAAGTTCCAAGAATAACTCCAGCAAGGTATAAAAAAGAATATCCTTTCTTGAGAGAAGTGGATAGTCTTGCACTTGCAAATGTTCAAATGAAGCAGGAAAAGGCTTTTAGAGACTTTTTCAAAAATCCAAAACATTTTAGAATGCCAAAGTTTAAGAGGAAAAAAGACAAGCAGTCATACACAACGAATAACCAACAAACTAAGAGCGAAAACGAAACAATTAGGGTAGACTTTGAGAAAGGGCTTTTGTATTTACCGAAGGTGAAAAGTGGAATAAAAGCAGTATTTCACAGGGAGTTTGAAGGAAAAATAAAATCGGCAACAGTTGTTAAGACAAAAGCAGCCAGGTATTATGTAAGCATACTTGTAGATGTGCAGGACCCAAGAAATAAGGAGGTAAATCGAATTTTTGAGAATGAGATAACTAAACGAGAGAATTTCATCTGTGGGATAGATACAGGGCTTATAAGTTTTGTTACGATTGCAAATGATACAGGGATTTCGAAAATTGAATCCCCAAAGTATCTGATTAAAGCTGAGAAGAGATTAAAAAGGTTACAGAGGCAGTTATCAAGGAAGAAAGAGGGTTCTAAAAACTGGGAGAAAGCAAGAGAAAGACTTGCAAAGGAATATGAATATGTAAAGAACTCAAGGGAAGACTTTTTGCACAAGATATCTAAGACCATCATAGACGAGAACCAAGTCGTGGTGGTCGAAAGTTTGAACGTAAAGGGATTATCAAGAACAAGATTGTCAAAGCACATTCTTGATAGTTCATGGTCAAAGTTTTTGAGATATCTTAAATACAAGGCAGATTGGTATGGCAGGAAAGTCATAGAGGCAGACAGGTCATTTCCATCTTCGAAAATGTGTAGCAGATGTGGATACATCAACAAAGAGCTAAAGTTGAAAGATAGAGTGTGGATATGTCCGAAATGTAAAGCAGTCCATGATAGAGATGAAAATGCTGCAAAAAACCTGAAAAACTATGGAATTGCTTATATAAGGAATCAGTAGGGTGGGGACCACCCGAATTTACGCCTGCAAAGACCTGGACCTCTACTGCTGGGAATACAATCCCAGTAGCAAGTCTGGTCGATGAAGCAGGAAGCCTCCACCTCTTCAGGTGGATGGTAGTTCACAAAATATTGTAAAATAGAATAAGGCATATTTTTTTTTGTCAAAGGGGAATTTTAAAAACAACATGGCAAAGTACAGATTGGGTCAAGAAAAAAGAGGAGTAGTTTTTAGGAAAACTCAAAAAGAGAAGAAAAGAAGGTTTAAAAGAAAATATATACTTTACATCTTTGCTGCATGGATTTTGGCAAATGTACTTTTATTTTTGGTAAAAGAGTATCTTTCAAACTACTATTTTTCAACCCAGCTACCCGAACTTTCCCCGGAAAATTACAAAAAAATACTCATATTTGCACCACACTGTGACGATGAAACACTCTCATCTGCAGGTGTTATTCAAAAAGCACTTGCAGCAGGTAGCAAAGTTAAGGTTGTTGTGATGACAAACGGTGACGGTTTTACAAGAGCGGCTGGTCAAAACTTTGGCAAGATTAGATTAAAAGCCGAAGACTATATTAAATTTGGATACCTTCGTCAAAAAGAGACCATTCATGCGCTTGAGGATTTAGGGGTTGACAGGAAGAATATCATTTTCTTGGGATACCCTGATAGGGGTTTGAGGTATCTTTGGGAAAAGTACTTTGACTCAAAAGTGAGCTATTTTAATCCCCTTACCCGAACTTTTCATAGTCCATATTCAAATTCCTATGAGAAAAATGTCCAATACAAAGGCGTAAACGTGGTGAAAAACATAGAGAGTATAATAAAGTCATTTGAGCCAGATTTGATAATATACCCATACTCACGTGACCAGCATCCTGACCATTGGGCCACATCTGCATTTGTAAAGTTTTCACTTCTACAGCTGGGATATAAAGGTGAAGAATGGCAATATCTTGTCCACAGAGGTGACTGGCCAACTCCGTTTGGCAAGCACCCGGACATGTTTTTAGTACCACCATTTAAACTTGCGTTTACAGACACTAAGTGGTATCAGGTGCCACTTGATGGTTTTATGATAGAGAAAAAAGCAAACTCTATTTCAGATTATCATTCTCAGATAAAGGTTATGCGAGGGTTTTTAGAGGCTTTTATAAGACAAAACGAACTTTTTGCAAAGCTTGGCAATAGCGTTGCCAAAAGGTATGAGGGTGACAACCTGTTTTCGCCTAAATATCTGGTAATGGAAGAACCAACGCATGATATATGGTCGCTTATTTTTGAAAAAGGTGCAGACATAGATAGTATCTATGCTGCACATGATAGCGAAAATATATATATTGGTATCAGAATGGTTGGGTCTGCAAAAAGACTTATTAACTATTACCTTCACATTCGTGCATTCAAAGACCAAAAATATCTTGGAAGGATGTATATACAAATTTCAGGAAGTAAAATGAAGAGTGTAAAAACTATGACAACTCCTCACTTTTCTTTAGACAATTCAAAATTCCAAAGAAACAAAAATTATATGAAGATAGTTTTGCCAAAGAAAGATTTACAAAACACAAATATGCTATTTTTAAGTCTCAGGACAGAGTTTTTAGGCCGTCAGCTTGACAGAAGCGCATGGAGGGTGATACAGCTAAAATAACACCTTCATTGAGGAATTAGCTCTTCGTACTTGTAGGTAAATTCAATAAGCTTTAGCGCCATATAGATAGGGCTGTTTGTTCTAAGAGCAAGTGCAATTGCATCGCTTGGTCTTGAGTCTATGACAGATATGACATTGTTATAGTCTTTAAGATAAAGTTCTGCATAATATGTGCCGTCTTTGATGTCAGTGATTACAACCTTTTGAATTGAAATACCAAATTTTTGAAAGATGTTAACCATCAAATCATGTGTGATTGGGCGTGGAAGTTGCTGCTTTTCAAGGGCGAGTGAAATTGACTGTGCTTCTAAAGGCCCAATGAAGATTGGAAGTACCATTTTGTTGTTCTTGTCACACAACAGGACCGCAAATCCTCCACCTTCTTGGAAGAATGCAACGTTTAAAACGTACATCTCAATCATAGTGAATAGCACCTCTTTTAAATTGGAATAATTTACAACCAAGCAAAAGACCCCTTACTTTAATATTATGACACAAAGCAAGGGGTCAAATAAAGATTTTAGAAAAAATTATTTTTGGTTTTTTAAAATTCTAAGTGAGTTCAAAATGGCAATTAAAGCAACGCCGACATCTGCCAAAACTGCCTCCCAAAGATTTGCAAAACCCAGTGCACCCAAAGCCATAACTAAAAACTTTATAGATAGCGAAGTTGAAATATTTTGTATTACAACCCTGCGAACAAACCTTGAGATCTGGATCAGATCCAGAATTTTAACAGTTGAATTTTCAAGGAGTATTACATCTGCTGCTGCAGTTGCAATGCTTGAAGCATTCTGCGCAAACGAAATTCCAACATCACATACAGCCAAGGCAGGGGAGTCATTTATCCCGTCACCTACAAATACAACTGTTGCATTTTTAGCAACTTTTTTTATGTCTTCAGCAATCTTTGCTTTGTCTTGAGGAAGAAGATTTGCAAAAATTCCATCAAACTCAAGTTCACCTGCTAATTCTTCAGCAGCTTCCTTTTTGTCACCTGTGAGAAGATAAGTTTTTGTCCCCAGTTTTTTTAACAAATTCAATGTATCTTTTATATCTTGTCTGAGAAAGTCCTTCAAAACCACATATCCACAAAACTTATTATCTACACCAACATATACTGCTGTTGAAGCAATAAAATCTTCTTTTATATCAATCTTAACACCATTTTCTTCTAAAAACTCTTTTGTTCCAGCAATGACTTTTTTGCCATCTACAACTCCTTCTATTCCTTTGCCAGGATACTCTTTTACTTCTTTTACTAACTGGGCATCAACTTTGACTTTAAATTCTTTGGTAACAGAAAGAGCAATTGGATGATTTGAAAAACTTTCTATGTGGCAGAGAAGTTTTATAAACTCTTCATGGGATATATCTTTTGTCACAACTTTGTCAACTTTTAGGCTGCCTTGAGTGATAGTTCCAGTTTTATCAAAAAGAATAGCATAAATTTTCCTTGCCATCTTGTCAATGTATGTTGTCCCTTTTACAAGGATTGAAGCTTTAGATAGTCGTGCAACCCCTGCAAAATAGGAAAGAGGCACAGATAAAACAAGGCTACACGGGCAAGAAATAATCAGGAATATCAGTGCCCTATAAACCCACTTGTCAAATGGCTGTGAAAACAAAAGTGGGGGTAAGAGTGCTACCAAAAGAGCAAAGAGCGTAACAATAGGGGTATAAACCTTTGCAAAAGAAGTAATGAACCTCTCTGTCTGTGATTTTTTAGATGTTGCATTTTCTACAATCTCTATTATCTTTGAAATTGTAGAGTCTTTGTAAAAGCTCTTGGCAAGCACTTCTATCGTTCCATCAATATTTATTGACCCTGCAAACACTTCATCGTTTTTTTTCACAGGAATTAGCCTTGACTCACCTGTGACTGCAGATGTGTCCAAAAAAGATCTACCTGCTGCTACAACTCCATCAATAGGTACCCTTTCACCTGCTTTGACAATGACAATGTCACCAGGAACGATGTCTTTTGGATTTACCCTTTTTATTTCATTTTCAATCTTCAGGTTTGCATATTCAATTTCAAGGTTTTTCAAGGAATTTATAGTCTTCCTTGACCTTCTGATTGCTGTCTCTTCAAGTAGCTCGCCTATTTTGTAAAGAAGCATAACAAGGACTGCTTCAGGATATTCTTTGAGCAAAAAGGCAGAGATTGTAGCAACTGTCATCAAGAAATTTTCATCAAAGACTTTTAATAGAAGTAGATTTTTCAAAAACTTTTTTATTACATCTTTTCCCGCTAAAATGTATGCCAAAACAAAAAATATCAGCCCCCACCAAGTTCTTTTGTAAATAAAAAGTCCAATTACAAAGAAGAGAATTGACAGAATTATCGAAGACAGTTCTTTTATATCAACCACAGGCTTTTCGGCTTCTGCCTCTAAAACTCTCACGTTCGGCTCAATTTCATTTACAATTCTTGTAACACTATCCAAAAAGAGTTTATAATTGTTAGGTGAGATTTCAGCTGTGAGCTTTTTTGTGACAAAATTCAAATTTGCACTTTTGACAAAGTATAGGCTATTTACCCTTTCCTCAATTTTAGCTGCACAGTTTGCACAGGAAAGATTTTCTAATATGAGTTCAACCTTGCCATTTCTCAAATTTACCATCCCCTCTTGATGTTATTAATTTTTGTAAACAAATCAAGCTTTTTCTGAAAGGTGCAAAAGCCCAAGCTCTAATATACTTTTTACATGGTCATCGTTTAAGCTGTAATAGACCACTTTTCCTTCTTTTCTGCTCTTAACCAGCCTAAATGCCTTTAAAAGCCGCAGCTGGTGAGATATTGCCGACTGGGTTACCTGAAGCAGCGCTGCTAAATCGCATACACACATCTCTGATATCAAAAGTGCGCTTAAAATCTTCACTCTTGTGGAATCAGAAAACACTTTAAAAAACTCAGATAGATCAAATAGCTTCTCATCATCAGGCAGTTCTTTTTTTACCTTCTCAAGAATGTCTTGATGAATTATCGTACATGAGCAAGTATCTATCTTTTTTGACATTCTTTTCACCTCCGATCATTGGTTGATTTTTGGACAGAAATAATTAAGATTCTATTCAATAAACATATGAACAATTATTCATATGTTTATTATATATCTTTTATATTGTCTTGTCAACCACTGCAGGATTTTTAGCTTGAAAGATGGCAATATAATTTTGAAATCCTTGACGCAAAATCTTTTCAAGTGCTACACTTGAAAAGAAGAGGATTGTAAAAAATTTTTTTGGGGGTTTGACAGGTGAACCTTATACTCCTTACAATTGGCTATCCCCATCCTAAAAGGGATGTGTTTGTGGGAAACGAGATAGATTTTCTTTGTAAGGCTTTTGACACGATCTATATTCTGCCAGTTCAAGCGGGCAAGATTTTACCCAAAAAATTAAAAAATGGTGACAAATACAAACCCCACGAAAAGGTAAAAGTGTGGGATGTTGAGTACACAATAAAGGATGTTTTATTTATTTCTCCAAGGCTAATAGGACTTGCAATAAAAGAAGCCTTCAAGGCAGTTTTTCAAAAAAGCACAATTAGGTATAAGATACTCTATCTTTGGATGATTTTTAGATGGATCTTTTTGACAAGCATAACATTGAAAAATCTTAGCAAACTATTTGAAAAAGAAGGAATTGACCCAAAAGATACAATCCTTTATTCCTATTGGTTTCACTTTTTGGCATTTGCTATTTCTCTTTTTAAAAAGCCTGTTGCGCTAAAAATCTCAAGAGCGCATCGCTCAGACCTATATAGAGAACTTTACCCTCAGCCCTGTAAGGAGTTTATAATAAATCACATTGATAAAGTATTTGCATGCTCCAAGATGGGTGCAGAATATATAAATAAAAAGTATAACACAGACAAAGCAGTCGTTTCATACCTTGGAACTTTCAATGACTATGAAATAAATCTTAACAAGAAAAGATCAAAGCCTTTTAAGATAGTCAGCTGTGCAAGGGTTGTATCTGTCAAAAGGGTTGAAAAAATAATAGATAGCCTTGAGAAGATTACAGACTATGAAATCTCATGGATTCACATAGGTGATGGTGATCTTTTTGGAAACATAAAAAATTATGCAGATGAGAAACTTTCAAAAAAAGAAAATATTAGCTACAATTTTCTGGGATTTATGCCGAACGATAGAATTACAGAGCTTTATGCCAAAGAGAATTTCAACCTGTTTGTAAATACAAGCTCATCTGAAGGTCTTCCAGTTTCAATCATGGAGGCAATGTCATTTGGAATACCAGTTGTGGCAACAGACGTTGGCGGTGTGCGTGAGATTGTAAAAGATGGATCAAATGGTTATTTGCTTGAAAAAGATTTTTCAGCAGATAGGCTCTCATCGTTAATAAAAAGATTTATTGAAATGCCAGAGATAGAGTATCAGAGATTTTGTATTGAGGCAAGAAAGACATGGGAAGAAAAGTTCAATGCTCAAAAAGCGTATGAGGAGTTTGTGAATACTGTGATAAAGCTTGCACAATCAAAAAAAGGAGCTGGGCTAAAACATGGAAAATAATAAGTTTGAGCTGCTACGGAAAATAGATCTTTTTTTACTAGACATGGATGGCACAATCTATCTTGGCGACAGGTTATTTGAGGGCAGCAAGGAGTTTGTACAGCTTTTAAAAGAAAATAATAAAGAGTTTTTGTTTTTGACAAACAACTCATCAAAAAGCTCTGATGACTACTTAAAAAAGTTATCAAAAATGGGAATTGAGATTACAAAAGAAAACCTTCTCACATCGGGTCAGGCAACTGCTATTTATCTTAAAAGTATTGACCAAAGAAGTGCTGTCAGTGCATATGTTGTGGGGACGCAGTCTTTGAAAGATGAACTCAAAAGTTTTGGGATAAATGTTGTAGATAGCATTGAAAAAGAAGATGTAGATTACCTGATTGTTGGGTTTGACACAGAACTTACCTACAAAAAGCTACTGGATGCTTGCAAGCTTATAAGAAAAGGAGTGCCTTTTTTGGCAACAAACCCTGATTTGGTTTGTCCTCTTGACGGTGGTGAGTACATTCCAGATTGTGGCTCAATCTGTATAATGCTTGAAAATGCCACAAAGAAAAAGCCTCTTTATATTGGAAAGCCATCTTCAATAATTGTTGAGGTCATCTCAAGGTTTAAGAATGTAGAAAAAAGCAAAATGGCTATGATTGGCGACAGGCTCTATACAGATATAAAGATGGCAAATGACAATGGAATGATTTCAATTCTTGTTTTATCTGGCGAGACGAATTATGAGGATATAGAAAAATTCCAGGTAAAGCCTACTTTGATATATAACTCAATCAAGGATATCTATGAGGATTTGAAAATTCTTTACAGGGGTGTAAAGTGAAATGTGTGGAAGATATCTATTTTTGCCAGATGAACAAATCGAAGAGATAAAAAACATCTTACAAAGAATTAATCAAAAATTTTATGGTACACCATTTTTGGACAAACTCAAAATAGGAGAGATTTTCCCAACAGAGCTTGTCCCTGTAGTTGTTGCAAGTGAAGATGGGAAAGATGCTACAATTGCCCGCTGGGGTCTGCCTATTGAGGGCAAAAAGCAGGTGATAATAAATGCGAGGGCAGAGACTTTGCTTGAAAAGTGGACTTTCAAAAAGATAGCTCATCAAAGATGTCTTGTTCCAGCAGTCGGATTTTATGAGTGGCAAAAGCAAGATGATGGCAAGCAAAAGCTTTTAATAAAGCCTCAGGACAGAAGCCTTTTTTACATGGCGGGGCTTTACGAGAAAATCAATTTAGGAGATGACACTGAAATTGATGCATTTGTAATTATCACAACGCAACCAAATTTCCAAATTAAGCCAATTCATGACAGAATGCCAGTGGTACTAAAAAAAGAATATGAGGATTTGTGGCTTTTTGAAAAAGGTAATGAGAAAATCTTGAGGAAACTTTTTGAGACTGTGCTAAAACCATATGAGGGGGAAATGGAAATTGAAAAGATCAATGAGTAAGGAGATAAATTTGCATTTGTTCTAAAACATTAGATTTAGGAATCTTTTGAAGTCTAGTATGAGAAATTCTATTTACTCTTAGGATTAAAAATAAGTGCAATTATATACCCAAAAAACACAGCTGCAGCAATACCGCCAACTGTCCTTGATACTCCCCCTGTAAATGCCCTAACAAATCCAATTTTTTTCACCTCTCTGTGGAATTAAAAAGGTGACAATCTATTCAACTTCAATCGATAGTACATGCGCAATTACAGGAATGCTCATATAAAAAACGCTAAAAGGCAGTTTTTCAGAGTATTTGTCCTTGGCTCAATAGATTTTACCATGCTCTGGTATTATTGAACTTTTTTCTTTTAAATTCATCCTTATTCCCCCACAAACCAGGATAACTGCTGCAAGTATCATTAGCCACTATTTTATGTCTATGTGGGCAAGGGGAGTGTGCACAATAAAAGAAGAATGTGAGCTTGAGAATGTTTTTGGTTTGGAGTAAGATATAATGTAGCAAGAGAAAGAAAAATTTTTGCAGCAAGAGAGGATTTATATAAGATGCTTCAAGACATAAAAGGCATGGTAAGCGACATTATATATAGAAACTTAGAAAACAACTACACAGTGTTTGAGATACTCTGCGATGATGAGGTTTACACAGCAGTTGGAGTTGTACCTGACATTGTAATTGGTGAGAAAGTAAAAGTATATGGTGAATTTTATGTCCACCCTGTCTATGGTCAGCAGCTAAAAGTGTCGTACCTTGAAAAGCTTTTGCCAGAGACAAAGGATGAGATTTACCTCTACCTCTCTTCAGGTGTCATAAAAGGCATTGGGCAGAAGACTGCAAAGAAGATTGTGGAAATGTTTGGCGACGATACAATGAGAATTTTGCAGGAAGAACCTGAAAAGCTTTTGGCTGTGCGCGGAATGACACCTGAGAAGGTTGAGAGGATAAAGAATATGTTTTCGTTCCAGAAGTTTTTAAAAGACATCATGACAATATTTTCCCAGTATGGACTTTCACAAAACCATGCAATGAGACTTTTTAAATTATATGGTTTTTCAGCTTTGGGGCTACTTTACGACAACCCCTATTTTTTACTTGACGTATTTCCAGAGCTTGACTTTAAAAAAGTGGACAGGCTTGCATTTGACTTGGGAGTTTCACCTGATGATATGAGAAGAATCTCAGCAAAGATTGTAAATCTTTTAAACATGGGTAGCAATAATGAAGGGCATACATGCCTTCCAAAAGAAAAACTCATTTTGTTTGTTTCAAAGGCGCTTGAACAAGATACAGAGAAGGTTGAAGAAGCACTTGATAGTCTTATAAAAGCAAAAAGGGTTGTTATTGATACTGTTGACGGTCTTGAGATGGTTTTTTTATATGGATTTTTTGAGTGTGAAAGGTATATCGCGGAAAAGATTGCCTCAATGCTAAAGGAATATAATGACATTTTAGACATAGATGAAAGAATCTCTGAGTTTGAAAAGAAAAACAGCATAGTATTTTCTCAGAATCAGAAAAAAGCTATCAAAATGGCCCTAACTCAAGGTGTGAGTGTGATTACTGGGGGGCCCGGCACAGGAAAGACTACGATTATAAAATGTATAATTGAGATATTTGAGCAGGAAGGCAAAAAGGTTTTCTTGTGTGCACCAACTGGAAGGGCAGCAAAGAGGATGCAGCAGCAATGTGAAAAAGAGGCAAAGACTATTCACAGGCTTTTGGAAATGACTGTAACAGATTCTCAAGTGTTTTTTCAAAAAGGACCCAATAATCCCTTGAAATGTGATGTCATTATAGTTGATGAGATGAGCATGGTTGACAGCTACATTATGTACTATCTTCTTTCTGCGACAAAAGATACAACAAGACTTGTTTTAGTTGGCGATAAAGACCAGCTCCCTTCTGTTGGTGCAGGAAATATATTAAAAGACCTGATACGAAGCGATGTTGTTCCATATGTAAGGCTTACTGAAGTGTATAGACAAAGTGAAGACAGCTTTATAGTTTTAAACGCACACAGGATAAACAATGGTGAGTTTCCATACCTTCAGAAAAACAGTGATTTTTATTTCATTCAAAAAAATTCTCAAGAGGAAATACTAAAAACCATTGTTGAACTTGTAACAAAAAAGCTGCCAAACTATTTATCAGCCGACCCGCTGACAGACATTCAGGTTTTGTGTCCATCTAAAAAAGGAGTTGTGGGGATGTACAATATAAACAGGGTACTTCAGCAGTATTTAAATCCCAAAGATGGGTCTAAAAAGGAGGTTGTCTACAAAGAAAACACTTTCAGAGTCGGCGACAAGGTGATGCAAATAAAGAACAACTATTCACTTGAATTTACAATTATAGAAGGTGAAGAGAAGGGCAAGGTCTCAACAGGGATATTCAACGGCGATATTGGGGTTATAAAGGACATTGACAGGGCAGGCGGTGCAATGGAGATTGTATTTGACGATGACAAGCTTGTATTTTACGACTTTTCTCTCTTGGATGACTTGGAGCTTTCTTATGCCATGACTGTTCACAAATCCCAAGGGTCTGAGTTTAGGTGCATTGTAATGCCAGTTGTTGAGACCTACCCGATTTTAATGACAAGAAACCTTCTGTACACAGCAGTTACGCGCGCAAAGGAACTTGTTGTGCTGGTGGGTAAAAAAAGTGCCTTAGAGTACATGATAGCAAACCAAAAAGAGGCTATGCGATATTCAGCACTTTACGACTTTTTAAAAAGGAAGCTAAAAGATACGCAATTGCAAGCTTTATAATATCAGGTATTACAAATGGTGCAACACCTACCAAAAAAGCCTTTTTTAAAGTAAGATGAGCAGCAACTGCTAAAAACAAAAATCCCAATGTATAAATTAAGCACAAACCAACAATGAGAGCGAAAGCTGCGTTAATAATATCATTTTTTATTGGCTTTTTTGTATTTATATAGCTTGTTACAAATGCAGCAATTGGAAAAGCTATTAAATACCCACCTGTTGGGCCAACAAACTTAGAAAGCCCACCAGTAAACCCAGCGAAAACAGGAATACCAACAGCACCCAAAAGGTCATAGACAAGAAGGCTTAAAAAAGCATACTTTGGTGGCAAAATTAAGCTTGCCAAGAAAATTGCAAAAACCTGCATAGTAAACGGCACAGGCCCAATTTGAATTGAAATTTGGCTACATGCAGCAACAACTGCTGCAAAAAGAGCAGAAAGAACAAGCATTTTTGTTGTATATGTGCTCTTTGTATATTCCATATTTTTTGCCCCCTTAAAGTAAACTTTCTATTTAAAAATGGTTTACTAAAAATATAGCAAGGAAATAGACCATTGTCAAGAAGGATGATGGGTGGTTTTGAAAAATCAAAAGAATTTAAATAAATGAGATGAAAAGAAAAAGATTTCTGTACTGCTTTTTTAAATTAATGTAGGTATTTACAACTTTGTATGGTTGTATTATTATAGATATAAAAGGGCACATCTTTTAATTTTCTTTGGTTCCAAACTCTGGTTTTAAAGAAACATAAAAAGTTTATTAAAAATTTGGAGGGAAATAAATTATGAAAAGACTTTTGTCAGTTATACTTATTATACTTTTAAGCTTGAGTGTTTTGCCTACAGCTGGTGCAAAGAATGAAGTTAGTGTTACTTATGTGATAAAACAGTCGTTTGATTTTGGTGATGTAAGAGATTTTCACGAAGGGTTTGCTGCAGTGGAAAAAGGAGGTAAGTGGGGTTTTGTAGACAAAACTGGTAAAGAAGTTGTACCTTTAATATATGAAAGCGTAAGAGAATTTTCAGAAGGTTTTGCATGGGTTAAAAAGGACGGCAAGTGGGGGATTATTGCAAATCCTCTTAAGACCAAAAACCTGCCGGTAAAAAGCAAATAATTTGTATCAGAACAACAAAAGGGGATTTTAGCAAATTATGCTAAAATCCCCTCAATTTATTTTTACCACTATTTACATCCTGCAGACTTTAAAAAAATATGCTTTTGTGGTACCTATTAAAGCATTGGGGAAACTTAAAATGTAATCAAATGCTGGATTGAAACAGCAAGAGAAAAAGGAAGACAAATTCCACCCCCAGATGAGTATAAAGAAGAAGAGTACAGCGGAAGACTTGTTTTGCGCATTCCAAAGTCGCTTCATAAGCGCTTGGCAGAGGAAGCAAAAAAAGAAGGTGTCAGCTTAAATTCCTTTATTCAACATTTGATTTCTTACGCTTTGGGATGTAGAGAAAATAAAACGCAAGAATTGACTATTCCATATATTCCTGGTTCTACTCTTAAAGGATCGATCCGGAATATCTTTATAAAAAAGGAGCGTTACGTTCCTCCTGTTTTACAGCTGGGTAATTTCCAACAAAAAGATAGGAGGGATTAATTTGCCAAAAATAAAAGACATAGCTCATCATTAAAAGATTTAATAAAAGGAGTTGCAGTATTTTTGCAGGATGTGGAAGCAAAAAGCATGTTAGATTTATCGAATCCCCCTAAATCAATAGATCATACACTAAACTATGATTATAAAATTGTAAACATTGAAAATAACCAAGTAAACATTAAATTAGTGATAAATATTGAAAGTATACCTGAAAATCTTTTTAAGATAAAATTAGAGGTAATAGGAAAATACTTGTTTAAAGAAGCCATTAATGAAGAGATAGTTTTAAATGATGTTCCTTTTTTACTTGATGCACTTGCACCTGAAGTAAGCTATATAGTGAGTTTTTTGACAGACAGAATGTTAAAACAGCCATACATTATCCCGCCTATAATTTCACTTGAGCTGGATGTTCCAAAAGACACAAAAAAGAAAAATACAAAAGCCTCCATCTAACATAGAGCTTTTGCGCAAATTTTTCTATGTAAGGAAGTTACTTTTTTTAATAAAATTTCTTCTATCCAATTGTGTGACAATATGATATAATATTCTCAACAAAATGCAAACGTTTGCTGATTAAGAATTGATTTTGCATGGACTAAAAAAAGCAGAAAGGGGAGAGTTCTTTTGCAAAATTCCAGTCTTCTGAACCTGCTGCAGATTCTCAAAGAAAAATCTGAGAAGTGGAGCAAAACAAATGACTATAGAATACCAAAGATATGGGATAGTTTCAACTATTCAGGTGAGGAAAAAAGAGAAAATTTTGATGGCACAATTTCGGTAAATCCTTATAACTTTCTATATGAATGCATAACAAAAGCTATTTTACCCTATGCAGATTCAAATACTAATTACCTGCAATCGTTAGCACAAATTGAAAGAAAAAAAGGAGTTTTTTTATCTGCTCAAGGCAATTGGATTAAAAAAAGCAGCGTCTATGGAATGCAGATAAGAACAAGTTCTGCTTGGGACCACGACGGCGACAGAGAGTTAAAACTTGAAAATAGATTTGGGCTTAAAGACACTGGAACTTTCGTTAAAACAATTGCGCTTTTGCCTCTTATCAAAAAGATGGGGTTTGATACCATTTATACCCTTCCCATTACCAAAAACAGCACAAGATACAAAAAGGGTGAGATGGGCTCACCATATGCAGTCAAGAACTTTTTTGAACTTGACCCTGTTTTAAAAGACCCTATGACAGATGAGCTTTCAATAGAAGAAGAGTTTGCAGCTCTTATTGAGGCTTGCCACATACTTGGAATAAGATTTGTTATAGACATAATACCGCGAACATCTGCAAGGGATTCAGATTTTATCTTAGAACATCCTGATTGGTTTTACTGGATAAAAGTCTCAAACAGAGAAAAATACGGTCCACCAAAGCTAACACTGATAAAAGAGTTCACAAAGGCAGATGAGTCTAACATTGAACTTATCTACAAAGACCCCGCTGTAAAGGAGCATCTAAAGCTTTTTATGCCCTCACCTGACAAGTACGCACCTGAAAAGTGGGAAAAAATAAAAGAAGTTTGCAAGCAAAATCCAGATAGAGACTTTTTTGAGCTGATAGAAAAGGAAATAGGGCTTACAACTGCTCCTGCATTCTCTGACTGTCTGAACGACCCACAGCCGCCCTGGACAGATGTTACGTATTTGAGGCTTTATTTAGACCATCCTGTGCAGTCTGCAAGGTATGTAGATCAAGACCAGCCACCTTATATTCTTTTTGATACTATAAGGGCAAATATTTTCAAAGGTAAAAAGCCAAACATAGAACTTTGGGAAAGGATTTCAAACATCATTGTACATTACCAGCAGAAGTTTGGGATTGATGGTGCACGAATAGATATGGGTCATGCGCTGCCAAAAGAGTTGGAAGACATGATAATCTCCAAGGCAAAAGAAGTGGATCCTGATTTTTGCTTTATTGCAGAAGAGCTAAGTTTGAGCGGCGACAAGAAAGCAAAAGAGTCGGGCTATGATATGATAATTGGAGATGTTTGGGCAAGAGAGACAAGGTATTATGAGGGAAATCTCAAAAAGATGATAGACAAGCTTTTGAAATTAAAACTTCCTGTTTTTGCAGCATCTGAGATTCCAGACAGTCCGCGGGCGGCCTCAAGGGTAGGCGGCAAAAATTTTTCAAGGTTTTCTGTTGTTCTCAACAACTTTTTGCCAAATGCAGTTTTCTTCTTGACATCAGGGCAAGAGGTTTTTGAGGTCCAGCCGATGAACTTAGGACTTGACCCACAGCCAGATGGAAGGTTTAAGTTACTTAAGTCTGACCCGCTTTACGGCAAGCTTGCATTTTTTGACAGGTATGCTCTTCACTGGACAAATGACGGTGCTCAAGAGATGATAGAAATAATTTCTGCCGTGTCAAAAATAAGAAAAAGGTATGTTGATTTTATTAAACCTGAAAACTTCATTAAGTTTCCATACAACAGCAAATTTGTCGTAGCATTTGGCTACAAGCTTGAGCTGAAGGATGAGAAGTATTTGATTGTCATTGCAAATGCTGATTTGCTAAGAGCAAAGAGAGTAGAAATTAATTTAGAAAAGGCACAGCTTGGTTTGGCAAGAGAAATAAAAGAAGTTGGCACGCTATTTGCTCTTAAAAGTACCAGCCCTGTAAAGTTTCAAGATCAAAAACTCAGCATCTTTTTAGAGCCTTTGGATATAAAAATTGTTTTAGCAAAATAAAAAGAAGGGGCTTTGTTCCAAAAACGGTGGATGAAAAGCCCCTTCTATTTTTATGTATGAAACTGTTTTACATAGAAAAACTTCTTTTAGAGAGTTATTTCTACAACTTCATTTGCCCTGTCAAGGACAAAATTAGCTTTTTTGTCTTTGCAAACAACTTCATATTCGCCCATGAAACCTGATACTTTTACAGTGCCATTTTCGTCTGTAATCAACCTTTGTGTATCTGTCCACCATTCTTTCTTTATCAATTGGTAAAGGGTGGAGTAAATAGGTTTTACTCTGCCATCTTTTGTAATAAATCCGGCTGGTGCGCCAAGCCAAGCGAAAGTATCAATGAAATTCCACCATGTAATTGCTTCAACAAGTGGGTGTGCAAACAACATTTTGTAGAAAAGTTTTGCTTCCATTGCCTGCCTTTCTTCGCCCTCAGGAGTTGATGGCCAGCTTTCAGGCTTGTAGTCGTTGAGGTCTTTTATGTGCGGTGGCATAAGCTTTCCAGAGATTAATGTAACTTCTGTAAAGTGAAGAGGAAGGCCAAACCGTGAAAACCTCTCTAAAACTTCCTGTGTCTTTTCCACTCCCCAGAAACCCTGGTGCATATGTGACTGTATTCCTATTGCGTCAATCTTCACACCTGCATCAAGCAATGCTTCAATCAAAATTTCATAGGCGTCTGATACAACATAGTCATTGATAAGCAGAATGCTTTTCGGATTTGCCTCTCTTGCTGCGTCAAAGACCATTTTGACAAGACCTATTCTGCCATATTGCCTGCAAATTCTGGTGATTCCATTGTCGTATTTGTTGAAGTTTGGCATTATAACAACCTCATTTATTACATCCCACATATCGATAAGACCGGCAAAATCGCTTACCTCACGCTTTATCCTCATAAGCTGAGCTTCTAAAATTTGGTCATTGGTAAGCTCTAAAAGCCAGTCAGCAGTAACTGTGTGCCAGCAAAGTGGATGACCTTTGAGAACAAAACCACCATTTTTTAACCACTCAGCTGCTTTTTTAAGCCGCTGCGTATCTGGTTTGCCCCTGACAGGTTCGAACCTGCCCCAGTAAAAAGGAAGAGTAGCAAAGTTGAAAAGGCCAACAAATTTTTCAAAGGCCATCTCAGTTTTTTCTTTCAGGTCACCTGAAAACTCGCCGTTTACAAAAGGAACAATCGAAAATTCTGCACATCCAAATAAAAACTTGTGTTTTTTCTGGCTGACTGTGATTTCAACATTTTTCAAAGGTTTGCCATCAGCTGCGGTAATTTTCAATAGCACTTGGCTTTTTCGGTGTTCGTATCTATCCATTTTTAAAACCTCCTAAAAACAAATATTCACAAAACTCAAGTTTAATCGTATTACCAGCTACTTAATTTCAACAATTTCACCTCCTTTTACTTCCACAGTACGGCCATTTACAGAAAGCCATACAGAAATAGCCGAAGGATTGTAAACGATATCTCTTTTTACAGAAAACTCAAGCATTCTCAACGCTTTGATGTATCTTACAATTTCAATATTTGTTGCAAACCAAACAGAAGTTGTTTTTGAAACCATCTTGCAAAAATCTTCAATCAACTTCCAGTTGTTTTCTCGTTCAAACTCGAAACTGTGGCCCCATACATACATAAGTTGTAGATGCTTTTTATTTTCTGTTTCCAAAAACCTCTTTGTAATTTCGAGCAAATCTTGTTTATGATGGCAGGTTGGATTCCACACAAGAAAATTTGTTGGTATGTGAAAACTGTAAGTGGAATTTACCGTCCTTGAATATTCAATGCCAAGCGATGGCAAAATCTTAACAACTTCTTCATTGTAAACTCCATATGGATATGACATTCCTTTGACTGGATATCCAACCAGGGTCTCTAAGTATTTCCTGTCTTCAATAATCTCTTCAATTATGCTTTCAAGGGGTATTGAGTCTAAAAAAGGATGAGTTTTTGCATGTATTCCAACTTCATGCCCTCTGTAAAGCTTAGAAACTTCATCAGGAAGAACAAAGATATCCTTGCCGAGATTTGCTGAGTTTAAAAAGAAAGTTCCTTTAATTCCGTATTCGTTAAATAAACTGACAAGTTTTCTGTCATATACCTGTCCATCGTCATAGCTCATTGTAAGCGCCTTCGATCTGCCACCTGGGAATAAATAGCATATATTCATTCATATAATCCCTCCATTGAACAGAATATTTTAAATCTCATCTTCAGTTGTAAAAGGAGATGCTGGCAAACCCTCCTTGTTGTAAAGATTTGCACCTTCTGGATTGTCAGCCCAAGCATATCTTACATAAACAGGGTTTTGAATACTGTCGTGCCACACAACCACTTTGTCATCTTCTATGACAGCATTTGCCCATACAAATTTTTTGTCTTTTCCAGCTATTGCAAAGTGTTTTAGCATACATCCTCCTTTTGCAACAAGGCCGCTGCCCACTTCTGAAAACTCTAAGATGATTTTGTTTCCTTCAATTTTCATAGATTTGTAAAGAGGACCTGATGCGACCAAGTCTTTTTCACCATATGCCACTTTTTGTGCAAGAAGAGCAAGCCTTTGAGCTACATCTTTTTTGTTCGATGGGTGAAGGTCGTTCCACTCGCCAAGGTCAATTGCAACTACCATTCCTACATTGTCAAGAAAAAGAAGTGCTCTTCTTTGTTCTTCTCTCAGCCTTGCCCAGTTGCTCTCACAAGGCTGCGGCTTTGCTTCCATAAAGTTTGCAAGCTGCACGTATAAAAATGGTAGGTGGTCATCACCCCATTTTTTTCTCCAGTCTTCAACAAGGCTACATAGCTTTTTGCAGTAGCCTTCAGGCCTGTCTGTATTGGACTCACCCTGGTACCATATTATACCTTTTATACTGTAGTTTAGAAGCGGTGTAATCATTCCATTGAACAGACCTGTAGGTTTGTACTGCCAAAAAGTTTGTGGTGGCAGAGGTTCTTTGGTTTGAACTCCAACCTTGCACAGCCATTTGCCTTTGAGATCAAGCTTGCACTCTTCTGTAAATATCTTGTATTCCTTTCCTTTTACAAACTCTCCATTCCCATCGTTGCTTATTACTCTTACAGCAATTGTATTTTTTCCTTCTTTTAGAAGACCTGAAGGTATATTATACTTTCTTGGTGGATATCGATATGAAGTTGAACCAATCAGCTTTCCGTTGACATATGTAAAGTCACTGTCAACTATTGTCCCAAGATATAATTTTGCTGGTTTTCCTGCCATGTAAGAAGGTATGTCTACTTCTTTTCTGAACCACACAACACCTATTGTTGAGTCAAGCCCCATTTCCTTCCATGAGCCCGGGATGGTTACTGTTTTCCAATCAGATGGGCTATAGTTTTCTTCAAAGAATGGTAGAGGTTGGTTTTTAAGTCCAATGTCGAAAGCATCTATATAGTCAAACCATGCCTTTATTTTTGTTTCCTCTTCTTTTTTGACAGATTCTATATAGCCGTCGTCTTTGAGCTTTTCAAGTTCTTCAGGATTTTCAAGAAAGTTGTATACTATGTCTTTGCTCATCCACGCTTCTATTGGAGTTCCACCAACACATGCCTTAATCAGTCCAATTGGTATGTTGTATTTTTTGTAAAGCGCTTTTGCAAAAAAATACCCCACAGCTGAAAATTTAAGTACTGTTTCTTTATTCAAAGGCTCCCAGACTCCCCCCTCTAAATCTTCCTTTGGACCTTTGAAATGGTATCTGTCTGGAACTGTAAATTGTCTAATTAAAGGAATATCGCAATCGTCAAGTTCTTCCTTGTAGATATCTATTACTCTTTCCATTGGCACAACCATATTCGATTGTCCAGAGCAAACCCATACATCACCAATCAGTATGTCTTTAATAGTAATAACTGAATTTTGGGACTTTATTTCCATAGAGTAAGGGCCACCTGCCTGCATCGGTTGCAAGGTAACTTCCCATTTTCCGTTGTCATCAGCTGCAGTCATATATGATTTGCCTGAAAAGTTTACTGTTACTGTTTCTCTTGGCTCAGCGCAGCCCCATACCTTTACTTTTTTATCTCTTTGAAGTACCATTCCATCACTCAGTAAAAGTGGCAATCTTAATGGCATAATTAATCACCTCGGAACAATACTAATGTTTTTTAAATTTGGATTGTTTGAATCTGCAAAGTAAAAACTATTTTAGTATTTTTTGGACCTTTCAATACAAGAAAACGATTTCAAAGAAAGATACAACCCCCAACCCCTAAACTCATTAACTCTGGTTGCAAAAACCAGATGAGATAGAAAATTAAAATGTGATTAGCTTCTACAGTTTTGAGTGTTGAAATATAAAATTAACCTAAATTATGATAACTAATATACAAATATTATATCACTCAAGAAAGGTAAAGAAAACTGAATAATTAAAAATGTCAGAACAATTTCTCAAGAGGTGAAAAAGGTTCTATTGAAAATATTTTTCTGCTACCTAATTAGTGATATCTTTTCCATTGTAATTGCCTATTATTTTAATTTTTATTATACATATGGATACAATTCAGCTAAAATTTACTAAGCTAAAATGGAGACGGCAAAGAAAGTAATTCAAAAAGAGTATGACGATAACGAAATTGCTGAGCTTACAGATTTCTTGAAATAAAACAAATAAAAAATTGAGAAAACCACTATTAAATTAGCTGATTTTTAAAGCCTCCTTTCTCAAAGCCTCTATAGTCTCCAAGCTTTTTAAAACAAGCAGAGACAAAAAAAGAAAGAAGGCTTTTGCTTCAAAGAGAATAATGTCGCCAAAGAGCATATTCAAATGCGCTTTTAAACCTTTTAGTAATTTGTAAATATTCTGGAGACCTTTGTGAACAAAGTGGATAGATTTTGTTACACAAGTGTTAAAAAAATATGTAAATTTTTTTTGTGACTTGTATAAAGAAAAAATTACTAAACAATTTCCAACAAAGATGATATAATATACTCAAGCATTACTTCTAAAACTTTCAAATATTTTGTGAGGAGAGAGAAAAGGGATGGGTAAGTTGTTAAAAAGATTAGCTACTTTTGTATTTTTGGTTTGCTTTACAGTAAATATCGTTGCTTTTGTTGGCATAGCAGCAAACACCCAAGCTTATAACCAGGCAGCAACAGTGTTAAAACAAAAAGGAGTGATGACAGGAGATACTAAAGGAAATCTTAACCTTGACAAGCCTCTTAAAAGATCAGAAATAGCAAAGATGATGATAATTCTTCTTGGCAAAAAACCTTTGGCAGATTTTTATGCAAACCAGAAAAGATCTTCTTTTAAAGATGTCCCAGTATCACACTGGGCTTTAGGATATATTGAAGCAGCAAAGAATATAGGGCTTATAACAGGATATCCTGATGGAACATTTAGGCCTGACCAGTACTTAAAAGTGGAAGAACTCACTGCAATGGTTGTAAGGGCTCTGGGCGTTAAAGAAAATGAGCTAAAAGGGAAATATCCATTAAATTACATCAAAAAAGCCTATGATATGAACATTTACTTTGGAATTGAGGCTGAGATTGAGGTTGGAAAGCTTATTACACGCGGTCAGACAGCAGTTATTCTATACAATGCATTTTTGAATGAGTCGCTAAAAGAAGCAAAACCTGTTGCAATTGAAAGCATTGACAATACAACTGTAAAAGTCACCTTTGACAAGGAACTGAAAACACTTGACAAGTCTAACTTTGCGTTTGACAATGGACTGAACGTCTTAGATGTCAAATTTGCCGACTCTACAAAGAAGGTTGTTGAAATAAAGACAGCTGCCCAGCAGGAAGGAAAAGAATACACATTTGTTTACAAAGGACAAGCAACCAATTTGAAATTTACAGCTAAAGTCATTCCATTTGGCTTAAGTGAGGATATAAAGGTTGAAAGTCTCAAGAAGATAGACATAAAATTCACAAAAGCAATTTCTCAAAGCCAGATTGATTCATTGCCAATTAAGGTGTATGTCAACGACAAAGAGGACTCAACAGCAAAGTTTGCAGTATCACAAGATTTCAAAACAGTGAGTATAATATTTCAAAACAAATTAAATCAAGGCGACAAAGTAAGAATTGTAATTACAAACCTTATGTCAGAAACTGGACAGAGCTTTAGCATCACAAAAGAGATATCCTGCATTGATGCTACCCAGCCCAAAGTAGTTGATTTTAAAGTTATTAACAGCAAAAAGTTTAAAGTGATATTCAATGAGCCAATTGATAGCAGTTCAAATGGAAGTTTTAAGATCTGCGATGTATCTTCTGTAGGTGCAACAATAAAAGTTGATGGAAACTACCTTTATGCAAAGGTTACACCAAAGTATGAAGAGAACGCGATTGAGATTGAAAACTACACACCGCT
The DNA here is from genome assembly GCF_000404025.1 of Caldicellulosiruptor sp. F32. Classification (NCBI taxonomy): domain Bacteria; kingdom Bacillati; phylum Bacillota; order Caldicellulosiruptorales; family Caldicellulosiruptoraceae; genus Caldicellulosiruptor; species Caldicellulosiruptor sp. F32. The sequence goes on along the minus strand of NZ_APGP01000117.1, from coordinate 34,544 downwards.
TGCAGATGGCAGCCACACGATTGAAATTGCTGATGCCAAAGACTTTGCAGGCTACAGGATTGCATACTATAAAACAACCTTCACCACAACCCTTGACAGAACACCACCAAGGCATGTTGCTTTGAACTTTGTTGCAAACAATAGGCTCCAGCTTGTATTTGATGAGGAGATAAGAACAATTGATGGTAGCACGCCAACTGGAGAGTATGAAGTGTATCAGGCATCAGACAACACAAACCATGCAATTGGTGCAAAAGTGAAACTGCTATCAGATGGAAAGACAGTTGACATTGAACTTGCCTCCGCTTTGAAGCTTGATGTCAGAGCGCTTGTGTCTTTTGAGATAAGGTACAGAAATGTTGAGGATCTTCTTGGGAACAAAGATACAAACTGGGTAGTGGTTTCTTCAAAAGCAAACGATGATACAACAAAACCCTCTGTAAAGTCTGTTGAGGTTTTAGAAGGGAATGTTATAAAAGTTACATTTTCAGAGAGTGTCAATGCCCAGGACAGAGTGTCTTCGTTCAAGCTTCTGTCCTCTGATGGACAAACAATTTTAGATCAGGTTGCAAAAAGTGTTCAGAGGCTAAAAGAAAATGACTATTCAACATATTTGGTTGAATTCAGCTCTCTTGAAAAAGTTAACGGTGGGACATACATCTTAAAAATCAGTAGTATTCCAGATGTGTCTGTAAGGGAAAACATAATGGATGACGCTACTTTATCATTTGCTGCAAAAGACACATTGCCGCCAACAATTACAGCGGCCATTGCAAAGTATGACCCTGCCTCTGACAATGATAAAATAGACATCTTCTTCTCAGAGGCAATGGATGTTGATAAATTAAAGAATCTCAGCAGTTACTTTATAGGTAGTACATCTGCCACAATACCACTTTCAAGCGTCAAAGGTGCAAAGGTTGACTATATATCACCTTCTGCAAACAGGGTGACACTTTTGATACCCGGTGCTGATGATAAAACACCTGGAAAGTGGTCTGTAGCAGGTGGTGTGGTTGACAAGCTTGCAGCACCTACTTTAACTGATACAGCAGGGAATTTTTTGGCAAATGCAACAATTGCAATGCCGTATTCAATTCTTGCCAACTTCAAAGGTATATCACCGCAAGACATTGAGGTTTTAGCAATTGACAAAAACACAATCCAGATAAAGGTACTAAATGACTATATATTTGCATCATTTGACCCAGCTTCGATAATGTTCAGAAATGCCCAAAGCACAACCAGCCTCAATGGCAATCCTGATAACGACAAAATTGTAAGCCTTGGAATTGTAAGCTATGTACTTAGTCCTGATAAAAAGGTAGTGACACTAAAAACAGCGGCTCTGTTAACGTCTGATGCTAAAGCGGATACAAATGACGCGGGCCAGGAACCTGAAGATCTAAAAATCTATACAACAGGTTCAGGCATAAAAGACCAGTTTGACCAGGTGCTGAATATTCCGCCTACATTGGATGTAAACTTTTATCCGAATATAAAACTGAAGGACAAAATTTCACCACAGCAGCTTTCTGTATCTGTTGGCACAGGTCAAAACTCTGATACCATAATTGTTACGTTTGATGAGCCTGTTACAACTTTGCCTGGTATAAACAATACAATCTTGGCAGCAGGCATTGAGCTAAAAGATGGAACTGCAACACTTTTGCCTGATATCGACTATACAGCTTACACTCAAAATGGAGTTCTTTATATAAAAGTCAAAAAACCAGGAGTTGTTGACAGGTCAATTTCTGTCGAAATAAAAAGACCTGATTTGATTATAGACTACAATGGCAATCCAGTGGTTCCTGCAAAAGCTCAGGTTGTCGACCATGTGACAGAAAGGACATCACCTGATGTGTCAGCAGAGTTTTCTACAACTGATACAAGAAAGGTAAAACTTACATTTACAGAACCAATGGACCCAGCAACATTGGTCCCTCAGAACTTCTCCTGCGTTGCAGGCGGGAATATAATAAGCTTTGTAAAATCTTCTGACAATAGAGTTGTTGAAATAACATTTACAAACCCACTACCAGCAGGGAGCATTGTAAACATATCACCAAATGTCAAGGATTTGGCAGGAAATTCTGTCTTGACCCAGGCTGTGAAGAAGTAGTTGGGTTTGTGGTATAATTATATTTATTGAAGATTTGAAGATTTTATATAAATGATGAGGTGTTTAAAATGATATTAGATGCCAAAGAGGTAATTTCTGATGTAGACAAATATATGGAAATTATAGAGAAAGAAGGAATAATATTACAAAAGGATGGCAAGAAAATTGCCAAAATCGTTCCAATTAGGAAAAGGAGAAGAGATAATACAGAAGAAGTTTTAAAAGCAATAAAGGAACTGACAGGTATTGCAAAGGAGCTTAACATGGATGCAGATGCGGTAAGAGAGGAGAGAATTTTGGGGAGTGACTAAGGTTGTAATTGATACAAATGTGGTTTTAGATTGGATATTAGGTAGAGAACCTTTTAAAGATGCTGCTGAGAAAATGTTTGAAAATTATAACTTTAAGAAAAGATATAAAGGCATATGTGACTGCAAATAGTGTGACTGACCTCTTCTATGTTGCTAAAAAACAATGAAAGTTGACAGAATTAGAAATTTACTTCTTATAATTTTCAAAAAGGTAGATATTATAAGTGTATTAAAAAGTGATATAATAAAATCATTAAAAAGTGACTATAATGATTTAGAGGATCATTACAAATTATTTGTGCTCTCAAGATACAGGCAGATTACTTGATTACTCGTGATAAAGAAATGCATAGTAATAAAATTAGAATAATAACCCCAGAAGAATTTATAAAGGTATTTTCTTCTTAAAACTTGAAAATACCTCAAAATTCAAAAAGAGGCTGTATTAGTTTTAAAGGCAGCCTCTTTAAATTTTACATTTTTGCAAAAAGGAGTGATATTTCCTTGCTTCTCAAAAAAATCTTCAAGTTTGATGCAGCGCACAACCTCACAAAGTACCATGGAAAGTGCGAAAGGTTGCATGGGCACACGTACAAGCTTGTTGTCACAGTCAAAGGAAAATTAGATGAGCAAGACATGGTAATAGATTTTGCTCTGCTCAAAGACATTGTCCAAAAAGAGGTCATAGATATTTTGGACCATGCATATTTGAATGACATAATTGAAAACCCAACAGCAGAAAACATTGCAAAGTGGATTTGGCAAAGGCTCTACGATAAAATTAAAGCACAAAATTCTACCCTTTATGAAGTTGAAGTCTGGGAAACAGAAGACAGTGGCGCGGTCTACAGGGGTGAAGATGATGATTGATGTTCAGAGCCAGAAAGACCTTCGCGGAATTGCTATTCAAAAAGTAGGAATAAAAGACTTGAATTGGCCTATTGTTGTGATGGACAGAGCGAACAAGACTCAAACAACCATCGCAAAAATCACTGCAGCTGCAGAGCTAAAAGGTGATATGAGAGGCACCCATATGTCACGGTTTATTGAGGCAATAGATGAGCTAAATGTGGTAGGTCCAAAAGAAATAGAAAGGCTTCTTGACAGAATAAAGGAGAAGCTTGACTCTCAAAAAGCCTACGTTCGCTTTGACTTTCCATATTTTATAAACAAAAGAACACCTGTAACCGAGACCCTTGCACCTTTAAAAGTTGACTGCTACTTTGAAGCAGAAAAAGGCGAAAAGTTTGATTTAAAAGTAGGTGTAATTGTTCCTGTCCACACACTTTGTCCGTGCTCAAAAGAGATTTCTGAGTACGGTGCACACAACCAAAGAGCGTATGTGACAATTGAGGTTAAAATGAGGCGATTTATGTGGATTGAAGAGCTTGTTGAAATAGCAGAATCTTCTGCCTCATGCCCGCTGTATTCTATCTTAAAAAGACCTGATGAAAAATGGGTTACAGAACGTGCTTACCAGAACCCGAGGTTTGTTGAAGACCTTTTGCGTGAGGTTGTTATTAAAATCAGCGGTGACAAGCGAATCAAGTGGTACAAGGTTTTTGTTGAGAGCATAGAGAGTATTCATAACCACAACGCATTTGCATATATTGAAGGAGAGAATACAAAATGATACAATTAAAGTAATAAATCGGCTTTTGAAAAAGCGAGGGAAGGTTTTTTAAAACCGCCACGTAATGAAGATAAAGATATATACAAAAAGGCTGGGAATCAGTATTGCTGTGCTGGTGTTTGGGATTGTATTTATCTTTCTCTTGATAAAATATATAACAGTACGGAATGTCCTGCCGCAAGAGGACAATATAAACTATCTTAAAAAACTATTTGGTCTTAAAAATGCCCAGCTTGTTGAAAGTGATATCAAGCTCGAAAAGCTTCCTGATGAGACTTTTATGTACAAATACCTATTTGAAGATGATAAGTCAAAATATGAAATCTATATGAAAGAGAGCCAGTCAGTTGTTTACTTCAAAAAGTATCAACCATCAGATGTTGTAAATGACTTCTCATTCAATGATGTAAAATCAAAAGCATTCAAGCTTCTGTACAAATTTGCACCGTACACAAAAGGAAATGTTGAGCTTTATGTCACCCAAACCAAAGACAAATACATCTGCAACTTCTACCGTGTTGAAGGGGACAAAAAGGTGCTGTCAAATGAAGCAGTGATTGTTCTAAATAAAGACAATGGAGAACTTTTAGAGTTTGAAATAAACTGGTTTTCGAATATAAACTTTAAAACTGGTAGCAAAAAAGGGAATGAGGAGGAAAAAATTTTAAAAAGTATAAAGATTGTGCCAGCAATCAGCAGCGATTCTTTTTTAAAATATACGACATTAAACAATATTCTCTCCTTAAAAGACCTCTACTTTGACTATGTAGAAGGAAAAGTCTTCCCAGAGATCAATTTAAACCCAAATAAATTTAATCTCCAAGAGTACAACAATTACGTAGATTATGTCCAAAAGAAGGCATCAGTTGAGTATGTTAAGCTAAAATTTGGCAAGATTTTAAACATGCTATCGTCTCAGCAAAGAAGATTGCCATTTTCATTATCTGAATTCAAAATTGAGCCATCTGGTGGATATTCGTACAAAAAAGATAGTTTATATGGCAAGGTAGAGATATCGGCGGATAAGTTTGGAAACATCCTCAAGATGACAGCAAACCTCAAAGCATCTGGCAATATCAAGAAGGTAGAAGCTAAGGTTTTGAACGACAGGGCAGAGCAGCTCATGCAAACTCTTTTGGGAAAGTTTGTCACTGCTAAATCATATATTTTTGACAATGAGAAAGAACATGCTGTTTCATACAAATTCTATATTGGCGGGGCTTTTGTTATGGCAGGAAAGCTAAATATCAGCTTTGACAAGCTTTCTGGCGAGGTCACCACAGTTGATTTTGATTTAGGATTGAAGCCAGAGTTCATGGAAAAGGCAAAAGAAGTAAAGGACACAGCTGAGTACCTAAAACTTGTGAGATCCAGCGGGTTTGAAGAGGTGTATGTATTGACAAAAGACTATGGCAAGGTGTATCTTTTTGAAAAGAGTGTAGATGCACACTTGGCGCTAAAGCCAAAGTTTGACCTGACATATCTTATGAATGCAACAAAGTAAGATAAAATAGAAAGGGATGAGGTACATAGATGGAGATACTTATTAAAAATGCAAAGATTTTTACAATGGATGAAAAAGGAATAATCGAAAAAGGAGATATATTAATTAAAGATGGTAAAATACACAAAATTGATGAGAAAATCACGGCAAATGGTGCAGAGGTTATAGATGCAACTGGAAAACTTGTGTTTCCAGGGTTTATTGATGCGCATTCTCACATTGGGATGTGGGAGGACTCTGTTGGCTTTGAAGGAGCAGATGGCAATGAAGATTCAGACCCTGTCACACCACATCTTCGCGCAATTGATGCTATAAATCCATTTGACAGAAGTTTTGAAGAGGCGAGAGCAGGCGGGGTTACATGCGTTGCAACAGGTCCTGGGAGTGCGAATGTCATTGGCGGTCAGTTTTGTGTTGTAAAAACATATGGCAAAAGAGTTGACAAGATGGTTATAAAAGAGCCTGCTGCGATGAAGGTTGCGTTTGGCGAAAATCCAAAAAGTGTTTACCATGAAAAGCATCAAGCGCCTCAGACACGCATGGCAACAGCTGCAATCTTAAGAGAAGCTCTTTTTAAAGCTAAAGAGTACTTAAACAAAAAGCTCGAAGCAGAAAAAGACGATGAAAAAGACCCTCCAGAGTTTGATATGAAAAGCGAAAGTTTGATTAAGGTACTAAATAAAGAGATTCCGCTCAAGGCACATGCGCACAGAGCAGATGATATCTTTACAGCTATCAGGATTGCAAAAGAATTTGATGTTAACCTGACTTTGGACCATGTGACAGATGGGTATTTGATTGTAGATGAGCTGAAAGAAGAGAACATCCCATGTATTGTTGGACCAAACCTTACAGACAGGTCAAAGGTTGAGCTTAAAAACCTTGACTTTAAAAACCCCGGAATATTAGCTAAAAACGGCATTCTTGTTGCTATCATGACAGACCATCCTGTAATTCCGCAAAAGTACCTAACACTTTGTGCAGCACTTGCTTGCAAAAGTGGAATGGACGAGTTGGAAGCTTTAAAGGCAATTACAATAAACCCTGCAAAGATTTTAGGGGTTGACAGCAGGGTAGGAAGCATAAAAGAGGGCAAGGATGCAGATATTGTTATTTATAGTGGCCATCCATTTGAGCTTTTCTCTGAGGTAGAGTATGTACTTATAAACGGACAAGTTGTTTATAAGAGAAAATAATATTTTAGGTAAGATAGCAACAAAAATTTTCAAAGGATGTAAATGACCATGAAAGAACTAATTTCATACTCATATGATGAGACAATTTCAATTGGCTATAAGATAGGGAAAAACCTTTTTAAAGGTGCAATTGTGACGTTGCAAGGTGATCTTGGAAGTGGCAAGACTGCTTTGGTAAAAGGCATTGCAAGGGCTTTTTCGACAGATGATATTTCCAGCCCAACCTTTACTATATTTCATATTTATGATGGAAAATTGCCAGTGTACCATTTTGACATATACAGAATAGAAGAGGATGAACTTGAGGATATAGGCTATGAAGAGTATTTTTATAATGATGGTGTAACTTTGATAGAGTGGGCAGACAAACTAAAGAGACTTTATCCAAAAGAGTGCCTTAAAATTGTCATTGAAAGGCTTGATAGCAATGTTCGGAAAATTATTTTAGAAGGTATAGGGGATAGATACAAAAAGATAGAGGATGTGGTTGAAAAGGATGAGGATTTTGGGGATTGAGACATCGGGCAAGGTGGCAAGTGCCTGTATACTTGACGGTGAGAAGATTGTCTCAGAGATAACTCTTAACACAAAGCTTGTTCACTCTGTTATGTTAATTGACTTAATTGACTTGGCACTCAAAAATGCTTCAATTGACATCTCTGACATAGACCTGTTTGCAGCCTCAATAGGCCCTGGTTCTTTTACAGGGCTCAGAATCGGTGTTTCAACCATAAAAGGATTTTGTTTTGCTCTAAACAAACCTTGCATTGGTGTAAACACTTTAGAAGCACTTTGTTACAACTTTTATTCATCATCAGATTTTTTAATGCCAATTTTGGATGCAAAGTCTCAGAAAGTATTTGCAGGGGTTTTCAGGTTTGAGGATGGAGAACTTGTGACTTATGAAGAAACCTCAGTTTATGATGTTGATAGAGCAAAAGAAATGGCCAAAAAATACAACCCTATTCTTTTTGGCGAGGGGTTAGATGTATATGACTTTTCATCTTTTAGATTAGCACCAAAGTTTTTACAGTATCAAAGAGCTTCAAATGTGGCAATTGTAGCAAAAAGGCTTGCAGAAAAAGGCAAGTTACTTTCTCACTTTGAACTTGTCCCGCTGTATCTCAAAAAATCGTATGCAGAAGGGAAATGAGAATGACTCAAAAAGGTATTGTAAGACGTATGACAAAGGAAGATATTGATAGCGTTTATGAGATAGAAAAGCTTTCTTTTTCTGTGCCATGGAGCAAAGAAAGCTTTTTGGCAGAGACCGAAAATGATTATGCTATCTATTTTGTATACGAAGAGGACGCAAAAGTGTGGGGTTTTGCCGGAATGCACCATATAGTTGATGAGGGGCATATTACAAACATCGCAGTGCATCCACAAAAACGAAGACAGGGCATTGGCAAAGCGCTTCTTTCTGCTCTGATCTCGTATGCAAAAGAAAATGGCATAATTGCCCTTACACTTGAGGTGAGAAGCAAAAACATCCCTGCAATCTCGCTTTACAAAAGCTTTGGATTCAAAGAGGCAGGCCTTCGCAAAAACTACTATACAAATCCGCCCGATGATGCCATAATAATGTGGCTTTATTTTAGAAATCTCAAGTCCTAAAGAAGCAATAAAACTGCTAATTTTGAAATTCCAATGCTTCTTCTATTTTCTTTAATATTTTTTTTGTTGCTTCTAAACACTCAATTGTATCTTCCTCGCTTACATACATGGGTTCATCAGGTGGGTATCTGACTTCAATGTAGAACATATTTATAAAAGAAACGTCCTTTATAAACTCTTTTAAAGAAGGTTCAAATTCCATCGCTTTTTTGCAGAGTTTAAGCAAATTGTGACCTTCATGAATTATTCCTGTCTTACGTAGCAAAAATGCTTTCAAATATTTTTCGACTGCCTGTTGACAATGAAAACAAACAAGGCCATTATCTCCTTCATGCTCATAAAGAATCTGAGCAGCTCTTAAGTCTTTTTTTCCCATTTCAATCCAATCTGTAAATTTCTTAGAATCTACCAAGAAGACTCACTCCTGTTCTATAAATTAAATTTGCAAACGTTGTTGTGTCGTTTTTAAGTCTTTCCCACTCTTCCGGTGTGTATACTATAATGTCAACATCTCTTGAGTAGTCTAAATTAAGTAGGATTTCTTGAACAAGCTTTCTTTTGTCAGATGTATCTATAATCAAGCAAAGGTCAATATCACTGTTTTTTCTAACAGCCCTTTTTGCAACAGAACCAAATACAATTATATCCTCAACAGGATACTTTTTAAGAATCTGTTCTTTTAAGTACTCAACTTCTTCATATATAGTCATGTTCTTTTCCATTTGCTATCTCCCTTAATTTTTCTTGTTATTTAATTATATCAAATTCTATCCGGCTTTTAAAATCTCTTTGCAAGCTCCAAAAGCTCTTCTTTTGGCATAGGCTTTCCAAAAAGATACCCTTGCCCAAAGTCACATGAGAAGGTTTTTAGAAGTTCTGCCTGTCTTTTATCTTCTATACCTTCTGCAACAACTTTCAGATCTAAAATATGAGAAAGGTTAATCAGGCTTTTTGCTAATTTTTGCTCTTTTTGGTCATAGGTCATATTTTGTATAAAGCTTCTATCAATCTTGACAATGTCAATTGGAAGCTGTTTTAGGTAGTTCAAAGATGAATAACCTGTTCCAAAATCGTCAAGCAAGATCTTTATGCCTCTTTCTTTTAAAAAGTTCAAAATCTCAATTGTCTTTCGGGGGTCAACCATTGCAACTGATTCTGTGATTTCAATGCCAAATTCTGTTGGTTCGATCTTCAAGCTGTTTATAGAATATAGAACATTGTCTACAAAATTTGAGGTTGAAAACTCCTTCAATGAAACATTTACAGAAACATAGAAACTGTCATTTATCGCCATTTTGATTTCTTTCAAGTCGGAAACCGACCTTGAAATGACCCACTCACCAATCTTAGAAATCAGACCTGTTTGTTCAGCAATTGGAATAAAGGAAAGAGGTGGAATAAATCCTTTTTCTGGATGAATCCAGCGAATTAATGCCTCTGCTCCACAGATTTTCATTCTTTTAAGGTCAATAATAGGCTGATAAAACAATTCAAATTGATTTTGTTCAATTGCCTTTCTCAAAGACCATTCTAATTCAAATTGCTCCTGCAAAGCTTTGTCCATTTCTTTATTGTAAAAACAAAAAGTGTTTTTCCCTTTCTCTTTTGCACTATTCAAAGCTTTGTGAGCATTTTCCAAAAGTGTTGTTGCATCATTGCCATCATTAGGAAATATAGCAATTCCAATGCTGGCTGTTATATAGAATTCATAATCCATAATTTTCCAAAGTTTGTTAAATATGCTGGTAAATTTGTGTATAAAATAGTCAAGTAAATGGATATCAATAAAGTTATACAAAATTATTGCAAACTCATCGCCTGTAAGACGGGCAACAAAACCTTTGTCGGCTACTACTGATTTTAGTCTATTAGCAATCTTTTTCAAAACCGAATCTCCTGCTATATGTCCTAAAGTGTTGTTGACTTTGTTAAGGTTATCAATGTCTATATAGATAATGGCAAGCTGCTGATTTTTCAAGTAAGCTTCTTTTACAGCCTTTTCAAGCACAAGCTGAAAATGGTTTTTGTTCGGAAGTCCTGTTAAACTGTCGAAAAAAGAAAGCTCTCTTATCTTTGCTTGATTTTTTGCAAGCTTTTTGTACTGAACAGCTAACTTCTCTTGTGTTTGTGAAAGCTCTGCATTTGTCTTTTGCAGTTCTTCTAAGGTATTTTGCAATTTGCTTTCGGAAAGATGTAAAGTGTATAACTTACCACGTATTAAAAAGTACAAAAGAATTCCAGTGATTACAACAAACATCCAGCCCTTCAAGATAGAAATCAATGAAAAAAGCTGTTTGCTTTCAAACATCTTACTTGCTATGTAGTCAGATGAAATAATCCACACACTACCCACAAGCATGTAAATTCCAGCTATTTTTGCAGCATAACTACTCGCTTTTCGACCCGCACCTTTGTTCTTTTCTTTCATTTTTTTACTCCACTATTTACTTTACATAACCTTTAAAAATATTTATACCCGGTTTGTAAAAATAATTAACATTAAAATTTAAAAGTTATTGACATATGCCAAAAATGAATATAAAATATGAAAGCACAAGAAAATTTTATGATAAGGAGAGGTTTTAAGTTGAGAGAAAATGTAATGCACCCAATTCCCAAAAATGAATTTACTGATGTTAAAAAGATTTATGCAATTGTCAGTGGCAAAGGCGGAGTTGGAAAAAGCCTTGTTACATCCCTTTTAGCGGTGGGACTGAGAAGAGAAGGGTTTGATGTAGGGGTGTTTGATGCTGATATTACAGGCCCTTCCATTCCAAAGATTTTTGGTGTAACTGGCGCAAAGATTGATTCTGACTCTAAAGCAATTTATCCTGTGAGGACTCATAATGATATAAGAATAATGTCAATGAATCTGCTTTTGAATAAAGAAGATGCTCCTGTTATTTGGAGAGGACCACTCATTGCAAAAACAATAGAACAGTTTTGGACAGAGGTTGGCTGGGGTGTACTGGACTATCTTCTTATTGACATGCCACCTGGAACTGGTGATGTTGTTCTCACAGTTTTTCAGTCAATTCCAATTGATGGGATAATAATTGTAACATCTCCTCAAGACCTTGTATCTTTAATAGTCAAAAAAGCCTATAACATGGCAAAACAGATGGATATACCAATTGTGGGGATTGTAGAGAATATGAGCTATGCGATATGCCCTCATTGCGGAAAAGAGATTGATATCTTTGGCAAAAGCAAATTAGAGAGCATAGCCCAGCAGTTAGATTTAAAAATTTTAGGCAGGGTTCCAATAGACCCAGAACTTACTAAACTTTGTGATGAAGGTGAAATTGAAAAGGCAAGGAACTTGTACCTGGATTCTTGCATTGAAGTTTTGAAGAAAGAGATTGCATAAAGAAAAGGCTTTTAGGTGGCTTTTTGTTTTAAAAACTTGAGAGCTTTTTAAGCATCGAAACTATTTATCTTGGCTGCTTCAGTGCCCTTGTGAAAAAACAAGGGTAAAATTTTTTCAAAAAAGTTATTGACATATGCCAAAAACAGAGTATAATTATAATTGGCATATGCTAATAATAAAATAAAAACCGCTTCGGAGGTGGAAAAGCGATGCCTTGGGGTTTTGGACCTGCGTGGGCAGGAAGAGGATTTGGCAGAGGGTTTGGCGGTGGTTTTGGTTTTGGCAGAGGTCTTGGAATTTGCAAATGGCTGTATTTGAGCACTTCAAGTGACCTTCCTTTTGCTAAAGAAGCTTTGGAGTATGAAAAGCAGATTTTAGAGCAAAGGTTAAAATTAATTGACAAGCTTCTTTCAAAGGATCAAAAACAAGAGTAAAAGCTAAAAATTTGCTTTTGAAGGGGGGCTTTCAAAAAGGTAAATTCTCATGCCCCCCTAAAATACCTTTTTAGGTGTAGATTGAAAAGGAATGAGCTTCAGTTTCAAAATATGGTGAAATGATATGGTGGTGTATAAAAAGAGGGTTTTAAGAAATAATCAAATATGTGAAATGATACTTGACAATTTAAAGGAAAATGGCAACATTGCGAAAAAAGAAGACTTGGTTAAAAAACTAATAAGCTTTGCAAGTTTGAGTACTATATTTGTATTGTACGAGTTTCACGGAATTTGCAAAAGTTGCTTGCTGTCAAAAAGTTCAAACCCATTGAATTTAAAAAAGGAGGAGATAAACAATGAAAATAGCAGTTATGCTAATAGGTGACAAAATAAGCCCTCATTTTGGTGGCAGCGAAAAAGTTTGCATATATACAGTTGAAAATGGTGCTATTGTAGGAAAAGAATATTTTGACATGCCAGAGCACAGAGCTGGCCTTTTTACAAAGTTTATAAAACAAAAAGGAGCTGATGTTGTAATTGCAGGGTCAATGGGCGAGAGGGCAAGATATATATTCGATAGCCTTGGCATTAAGTATTTTATCGGTGTTTTAGGCTCTCCAGATGAAGCAGTTGAAAAGCTATTAAAAGGTGAGCTAAAATCAGATGAAATGCTTGCAAAAGAGATTCATGACCATGAAGAGAGGTTGCATCATCACAGGCATGGTCGAGGCATGCCTTCTTGATACCATTTTTCCTAAGATATGTTAACCAACAATGCATACTTGACAAACTATTTTGCGTTAAAAAAATGAAATATAGTGGTATAATAAACTATATAAAGAGAGATTAAGTTGGCACAAAAATTTCAACCAAAGGTGAAACCAGAAAAGGGGGCCTGAGTTTTGCCAAGACCAATTAGGTGCCGAAGAGTTGAGTTTTTACCAAAATTTAAGTATTTTTCTCCTGCTCAAGGGACCAGTGATGAAGTAACATTGAAAGTAGAAGAATTAGAGGCAATCAGGCTGAAAGATCTGGAAGGGTTGATGCAGGAAGAGTGTGCGCAGAAGATGCAAGTCTCGCGTCAGACATTTCAACTCATTTTAGAAGAGGCGAGGAAAAAAATTGCAGATGCGCTTGTTCATGGCAAGGCTATAAGGATAGAAGGCGGGAATTATGTATATGGAAAGTGTTCATATATATGCCTAAACTGTGGTAAAGTCTTTGACTCAGATTACCATGAATGTCCAGAATGCCATTCGAAAGACATTGGTTGCACAAGAGGCAGAGGAAGATGCTATTGCTTTGGACATGGAAGAAGATAATTGATGATGAAAATTTTTTTATTTATTTTTAATTCCCACTTGACATATAGGAATAGTGGAGTATATAATATAATTGAAAATGGCATATGCCAAAAGGAGGATGAAATAAAGTGGAAAGAAAAATATTAGATGTTATGGGTATGAGCTGTGCTTCATGTGCAAGAGCTATTGAAAAGAGTGTAAGCAAAGTAGAAGGTGTAAGCTCGGCCTCTGTAAATTTTGCCACGGAAAAGCTTGTTGTAGAGTATGATGAAACCAAAACTAACCTGGAAAAGATAAAAGAAGCTGTAAAGAAGGCAGGTTATGATGTAAAAGACATTCCAGATGACACGGCAAAAGATGTTATAATACCCATTGGTGGTATGTCATGTGCATCATGTGCAAGGGCTATTGAAAAATCTATCTCGAAGTTGCCGGGTATTAAAGAAGTGAGTGTTAATTTTGCAACAGAAAAAGCAAGAGTTGTTTATGATCCTTCCAAAGTAAGGCTTTCAGAGATTAAAGAAGCAATCAAAAAAGCAGGTTATACTCCGCTTGAGGTAGAAGAAACAACTGCTGCAGAAAGCCAAGCAGATCGTAAAAAACTTGAAGAGCAATACTGGTTCAAAAGATTTGTAATTTCAGCTATTTTTGCTGTACCAGTACTGTATATTGCGATGGGCAATATTATCGGTTTGCCCCTCCCTCAGATAATTGACCCTGATAAAAATCCTTTCAACTTTGTTTTTATCCAATTGATACTGTCAATACCAATCTTTATAGCAGGTATACGATTTTACACAGTGGGGTTTAGTAGGCTTATACAACGCCACCCAAATATGGATTCGTTGATTGCTATTGGTACTGCTGCAGCATATATATATGGAATCTATGGAATGTTTAAAATCGCTGCTGGTGATACAAGCTTTGTTGAAGAGTCGTATTTTGAGACAGCAGGAGTAATAATTACGCTTATCCTTCTTGGCAGATACTTTGAGGTGGTTTCAAAAGGAAGAGCATCTGATGCAATCAAAAAACTGATGGGACTTGCTCCAAAAACAGCAACTATTTTACGCGACGGTCAGGAAACGGTTATTCCAATTGAAGAGATAGAAGTTGGAGATATTTTGATAATAAAACCTGGTGAGAAAATTCCAACTGATGGTGAAGTAATAGACGGAAGAACTTCTGTTGATGAGTCTATGCTAACCGGTGAAAGCATTCCAGTTGAAAAAACGGTTGGAAGCCCTGTATATGGTGGCACAATCAACAAAAACGGTACTATAAAAGTCAGAGCAACAAAAGTTGGTAAAGATACTGTGTTGTCGCAGATAATAAAGCTAATAGAGGAAGCGCAAGCTTCAAAACCACCAATTGCACGACTTGCAGACATTATTTCTGGCTATTTTGTCCCTGCGGTGATAGCAATTGCAATAATCTCGGGAACACTTTGGTATGTATGGGGCAAACCCGGTAGCTTTGCCTTGAAAGTATTTATAACTGTGCTCATCATTGCATGCCCGTGCGCACTGGGATTAGCGACACCGACTGCAGTAATGGTTGCAACAGGTAAGGGTGCTGAATTTGGAGTGCTGTTCAAAAGCGGTGAAGCACTTGAGACATTGCATAAAATTGATACTATTGTTTTCGACAAGACAGGGACAATTACCGAAGGAAAACCAAAAGTTACAGACATCATAACTGCCGAAGGATTTGATGAATTAGAAGTCCTAAGACTTGCTGCCTCGGCAGAAAAAACATCAGAACATCCTTTGGCTGAGGCAATAGTAAACTATGCGAAAGAAAAGAACTTAGACCTTGTTGATGCACAAGAGTTTGAGGCTATTCCAGGGTTTGGAATTGAAGCTACAGTGGATGGCAAAAATATCTTGCTTGGCAATAGGAGGTTGATGGAACAGAGAAACGTAAGCATTTGGTTGACAGACGAGGTTCAGAGATTGTCACAAGAAGGAAAGACTGCTATGTTCATTGCAATTGATGGTAAGTTTGCTGGAATAATTGCTGTTGCTGATGTTATCAAACCTACAAGTAAAAAAGCGATAGAGATTTTGCATAAGATGGGCATTAACACTGTTATGTTAACAGGTGACAACAGACAAACTGCTCTGGCAATTGCAAGGCAGGTTGGCATAGATAAAGTTATTGCTGAAGTTTTGCCTCAAAATAAGGCTGAAGAAGTGAAAAAGCTCCAGACAGAAGGGAAAAAGGTTGTAATGGTTGGCGATGGAATCAATGATGCTCCAGCATTGACTCAGGCTGACGTTGGAATTGCAATTGGGTCTGGTACAGATGTTGCAATTGAATCTGCTGATGTTGTGCTAATGAAGAGCGACATAATGGATGTGGTGACAGCTATTGACCTTAGCAAGAAAGCAATAAGGAACATAAAACAGAATCTCTTCTGGGCATTTTTCTACAACACTGCTGGTATTCCAATTGCTGCTGGAGTTTTGCATATATTTGGCGGCCCGCTTTTGAACCCGGTAATAGCGGCTTTGGCGATGGCGTTCTCATCTGTGTCGGTTGTCACAAACGCTCTGCGTTTGCGAAGATATAGACCTGCAAAATAAAAAATTTATTTGAAGAGGAGGGCTTTACAATGACAAAAAAGATTTATATTGAAGGCATGACATGTGACCATTGTGCGAAAGCTGTTGAGAATGCTCTCAAGGAACTTCATGGGGTAATGTCAGCAAGTGTAAACCTGGCAGAAAAGTATGCAATTGTTGAACTTCACCACCCCATCGAAGATGAGAAGTTTGTTGCTGCTGTGGATGATGCAGGCTATAAAGTAGTAAAGATTGAGTAAAAAGTTGGCAAGCTAATTAGCATTTTGAGCTAACCACTTTGGTTGCATCTGTGAAGAATTATCAAAGAAAATAAAAAATTTAATTAAGAAAGGAGTTGTTTTGAAATGACAAAAAAGATTTATATCAAGGGAATGGGAAGTGAACACTGTGCAAAAATAGTTGAGAACACTTTAAAATCCTTAGATGGCGTTCATTCTGTTAAAGTGGATTTGAAAGAAAAGGTTGCTACTGTTGAACTTCACAAAGATGTGAAGGACGACGAGTTTGTTCGAGCAATTGATGATGCAGGGTATGAGGTTGTAAGAATAGAATAGGGGCTGGGATATTACCAGCCCCTATGTTTTTTAAACTATTTCTTTTTCCATTTAAACTACAAAAAGAAGTAGGTAGAATGCAAGAAGGGAAATTAATCCCAGTGGCAGTCCCAGCTTTACCCATTCCTTACTCTTTATTTCAAGTTTATTTGCCGCAATTATGTTTGGAATATCACCTTGAATTAAAATACCGCCACTTGCAAGAAGGCTTAAAAGTATTGCTTTAATTTGGCCAGTTGAAAGGCTTGGTGTGATCTCAGCAGCTGCAACGGTTGCATTGTCGAGGGCTGCTGAGATGATGTTTATCCAAAATAGGAGTTTGTCTCCTAGTTTTACAACATATTTATCAATGAAAGGCTTAAAACCACTGCCCAACAGTTCCAATGCAACTATAAACATAAAAATTTTGCCAGCACGCAGCATTATATCCTTCCTTGCCTCAAGATCTAAAATGGCTCTCTCTTCGGCTTTCACAATAGCCTTTTCTTCTGTGAGAAGCTCTTCATAGGTTGATAGAATACACCCTTTTTTTCTTTCATAAAGCAGGATAAAATAGCTTAAAAGTGATAAGATAATTATTGTGGGTATTATATAAATTCCAAGATTTTTAAGTATATACAAAAATTCGGCATTCAACGAACTTACAACAATTGTTGAAAGTGGCTCTCCAACTGGAGTTAAAGCTGCACCAAATCCGATAGAAAAGCAGCCTATTATTGCTACTTTAACCTTTGTTTTGTGTTTCATGGGCAGAAGGTGTATTATTTCAACAAGTATCAGTGTGGCAACAATTGCAGTGATAATGCTTGATATAAGCCCAAGAAATAAAATTACAAGAGATACAAAGGCCTCTATTTTAATTCTACTCAAAATAGAATTTATTACAGTTTTAAGTTTGCTGACTGTGAGGTTAAACACAAAACCCATAACAAGAACAACACCGGTAACAAGATAAAGAAGATAATTGCTAAATACATGTCCCAGAAGGTGAAATGATAAAGTTTTAGAAACCACAGTTGCTAAGATACCCATTACAAGCAAAAATAGCTCCAAATTGTGCTCAATTTTACGAAAAATGAAAGGTAATATAAAGACAAGCAACAGGATTATTATCAGCAATATGTCAACCACCATAAATAGATCCTCCTTTAAACAATTTTTAATAGCGCTCCATTTTATAACATAAGCTTTTCAGTGATTTCATCTATAAATTTATCAAAGTCACTAAGATTGTTTTGAAGTATCTCAAACAGGGCTAAATTATCAACCTCAAAATACAAATGAACAATTCTATTTCATCTATATTAAATAGCATGATGATTTCTTTCCTTTAATTCTTCGTAGAATTTCCTGTAAAAGTACTCATGATCTTGATACAAATCCAGAACTATCTCCTCAAAATCTGCTACTTTGACGGGGTCTTTTTTAATTATTTCTTTTCCTTCACTGATAGTTTTAAACTGTAAGGTTAGCGGTGCTTTGTTAAGGTTTATAATGTCCACTTTGTCTGTTTGAAGAATGTCAGATATCTGCACTTCTAAATCCAGTTCATCAAAAAAGCTAATTTCTTTAGAAAATAAAATCGCAAGGTCAATATCACTATTTTCTGTTTGATATTTTGTACCATACGAACCTACTATCCAAACAGCTACTATATCATCTCGCGCTTTAAAAAAATTAATAAGCTCAGGGAGTTTATTATCTACATTCAACACTGCCGCTTCAACTCCACATAAAAATCTTATTTAATAATACCATGAAAAAACCACATATTTCAAGATATTTACAGCAAAGCTTATGTTGAAAAACTTTAAACTTTAAAAGATTGTTAATAGAGCTTCAAATGTGGTATAATTAAAACCAAGAGAATTTAATTTAGTTCTTTGAGGTGTATAAAATTGATTTCAAGAAAAAAAATGAAAATTCACATTGTAGAATCAGACGTGCAAAATATTGAAGCAAAAATAGAATTGATTAAAAAATATTTAGAAACTGAAACAAAGGAAAATCTCCTCTCCTTTGTTATTTCCTTGTTAGATGCCTTAAAAGATATACCTTTTGATTTATTCCCTGCAAGATTAAAAGATATATTAATTGAATGGGCAGAAACTGCTGAAATCTGTCTTGATGATGAACTTATGGATAGATTAAAAGAAGCAGAGGAAGAGTTTAAATCAGGTGGCGGTATTAAATGGGAATATCCGACAAATTCAACATAATTCTTTCTAAAAATGCATATAAATATCTGCAGAAGTTACCTCAAAATATCAAAAAAAGGATTGTAACTATTTTAGAAGAAGAATTATCACAGAATCCATTTTGTTCCTCTAAAATCAGACCATTGCATGGCAAATTAGAAGGGTTTTACAGATACAAAGAAGGTGATTTAAGGATAATATATAGGGTGGAAAAAGAGCAGCTTACAGTTTACATCTATGAGATAGGTCCAAGAGGGGATATTTATAAAAAGTAGAGACCGAAAATATAAAAATAAATATAAAATATAGCACTCCTTTTAAAAAGCTGAATTCCCAGGGGAAAAGACCTGGGATACGGGGGACCCAATTTTTCTCGGGGTGAATCAGAAGCCAAAGGCTTCTGTAGGGCTAACCCTTTCGGCCCGAACCCGTCAGCTAACCTCGGAAGCTTTGAAAGGGGAGGCAAAAGAGGTTTTACGCCTTTTAATAGGCGCAAAAGAAGGCGTTCTTTTGCCTTTGATTTCAAAGCAGCCAAATTCCGAGGTTATGGAGTTTGGCTGCTTTTATTTTTGTTAGATAACTTGTGCGACAAGATTTTGAAAGGAGGTTATTTGGCAAATGGAAAGGTTAGATGTTGTTAACAACAGAGAAAGGTTCGAGAAGCTAAAAGAAACAATTCAAGACTACTTAGAGGTCAAAGACACAATCAAAACGGGCATAGAGGATGAGGAAAAGATTGAATATCAAAAGAAAAAGATACTTTCTTACTTTGGTGCAAGTGAAAAGGATTGGGAAAATTATAAATGGCAGCTGAAAAATAGAATTACCTCAGCCAAAATATTAAAAGATCTTCTAAACCTTGATGAAAAAGAAGCACAGCAAATAGAAGAAGTAGCAAAGATTTATCGCTTTGCAATCTCACCTTACTATTTGTCGCTAATTGACCCAAATGAACCAAGCTGCCCAATAAAAAAACAATCTGTTCCAAGCAGCTTAGAGCTGATAGAAAAAGGCGAGCTTGACCCAATGGACGAAGAGAACACATCACCTACAAAGATTATTACACAGCGCTATCCAGACAGGCTGATAATAAAAGTCACAAACATATGTGGGATGTTTTGCAGATTTTGCCAGCGAAGAAGGCTGATTGGCGAGACTGATACACACGCATCCTTAGACGATATTACAGATGCAATAGAGTATGTGGCACATAACCCGCACATTCGAGATGTACTTATCACAGGCGGCGATGCCCTGATGCTTTCTGATGAGATTTTAGAGTGGATTTTAAGGCTACTTAGGCAAATACCTCATGTTGAGATAATCCGAATTGGCACACGAGCACCCGTGACATTGCCACAAAGAATTACAAAAGATCTTGTTGATATGCTAAAGAAATATCATCCAATTTATATAAACACCCACTTTAACCACCCACGTGAGATAACAAAAGAATCAAAAAGAGCTTGCGAGATGTTATCTGACGCAGGAGTTCCCCTTGGCAACCAAATGGTACTGCTAAATGGGGTCAATAACGACAAGTTTGTTGTTCGAAAGCTCAATCAAGAGCTTTTAAAAATCAGAGTAAAGCCATATTATATCTTTCATCCAAAAAGAGTAAAAGGAACCTCGCACTTTTGGGTGACAATTGAGGAAGGCATGGAGATTATTGAGAGCCTCAGAGGAAGAACCTCAGGCATGGCAATTCCCACATACATCATAAATGCTCCAAAAGGCAAAGGAAAAACCCCAATTTTGCCAAATTATCTTCTTTACTTTGGCAAAGACAAAGTGGTTTTTAGAAACTGGGAAGGTGAGATTTTTGAGGTGGATAATGAGCAATAAGCCTAATTTAAGTTTTTGTCTTGAGCAACCGCAATTTTGTGGTTGCTCTTTTATATTGTTTTTGTTATTTGCAACGAGACCTTGAGGAATCATTTTAACCTCATACTGTCCCCTCTTTCTTCTAAAAATTCCTATCACACATTTTTGCTCCATTTCATATTATGCTTATGTAAACACACTAAAAACGGAGATGATGGTTTGATGCTCAAAAACTTTATCAGTATCGAAGGGGTTGCAAATGTATCTGAGTTTCCCACACTTACAACTCTTGACAGATACAACCAGTTCGAGGTAGAAGAACAAGTTACAATACCTGCAGAAAAGCCTGAGATGGAGCAAATTGTATCTGTTATGGTAGAGGCAAGTATAAAAAACTACTATGCAATTGCAACACCAACCGGGCTAAAAGTAATTATCGAAGGTGAACTTAAGCAAAAGATAACATATGTTGCAAATGAACCTACACAGTCTATTCACTCAGCAATGTTTATAACAGGCTTTTGCAACTTTATAGATATACCACTCAATCTTCCAACTGGTCAGAATGTGCTAAACCTTTTACAAACCCTTGGAATTACCTTGGATGATGTAATCAGCGCACCACCAAATATCATTA
This sequence comes from Caldicellulosiruptor sp. F32, assembly GCF_000404025.1. Taxonomy (NCBI): domain Bacteria; kingdom Bacillati; phylum Bacillota; order Caldicellulosiruptorales; family Caldicellulosiruptoraceae; genus Caldicellulosiruptor; species Caldicellulosiruptor sp. F32. The sequence continues at coordinate 13,249 of NZ_APGP01000117.1, read as the reverse complement.
TAGAAGACTTTTCTATATCCCAGATTGACACAAGAAAAGCCAAAAAATGTGCAATACTTTTTGCATGGGTAAGAGTAAACGCGCTATTGGCAACCTACTTGCCAGCTTAGAACAATTGATTTTATGGAGGTGTGAGAAAGAATGCTTAGAAATTTTGTTGACATAATCGGAATTGCTGATGCGTCAAGCTTTCCAACTTTACTTCCGACAAATCCTAACACAGAATATATTGTAGAAGAAAAACTTACAATTCCTCAGGAAAAACCTGATGTTGAGCAAATAAACACAGTTTTGATTGAAGCAAAGGTTACAGACTCAAGAGTAATTCCAACACCTGTTGGACTGAAAATTGTTGTTGATGGTGAGCTCAAACAAAAGATCATATACACAGCCAATGTCCCAGAGCAGTCTGTTCACTCAGTTTTGTATGTCGAGCCATTTTGCACATTCATTGAAGTGCCGCTTAATCTTCCTGCTGGTACAAACACATTACAGCTTCTGCAGACATTGGGCATCACTTTAAACGATGTTTTGGTTGGAAAACCCAACGTGCTGATTGAAGATGTGACAGTATCACTTCTTGACCCAAGAACAATTGAAAAATGCACAGTCCTTTTCATCTGGGCAACATTAAATGCTGCGCTATCAACTGTACTTGGCTAAATTTAGTATCATAAAATAGGAGAAGTTGCCATAAAATCAACATTAGAACAATGTTAAAAAGGTCTATAGGAAAAGATGGAAATACAAAAAGGTTGTGCATACTTAGGGATAATTGAGCCACATGAGTATGACGATGTAAAAAAGACACACGTTTATAAACAAGTGCTGACAAAGGCAGAGTTTGAAATTCCAGAGTCAAAGCCAGAGATAGAAGATTTTTCGTCGGTAGTGATGCAAATTACAAGAAAAAAGTGCAAGCTAATCTGTGGGCCGCTTGGTGACAAAATAGTTGTCACAGGTACAATAAACTTAAATGTGATGTACACGGCTGCAAATCCACAGCAATCTGTTCACAATGTACATTTATGCCACGATGTTGATGCTTTTATAAACATCAAATGCTTGGAAGAGGCTCACAAAAGCTTTTGTGGCTGCTGCGATGTTAAGATGTATATTGAGTGGGCTGATCTTGAGGTAGTAGACAAAAGAAGAATCAAAGGATGCTTTTTAGTGTTGATAACTGCCAAGTGCAAGTCTGTAAAGTAAGGAAGTGATGATAGCTTTGAGTGGTCCAGAGTTTGTCAGAAAGCCAAGGGATGAAATTATAAATGAGATTTTAGAGTCCATTGCAAAAGAAGAGATGGCTATTGCAAATCTTATGAACGCTGAGGCTGAGAAGATAAAAAGAGTTGTTGCAAGCCATGATCTTCCGAAAGCTGAGGATTTTTCACAGCTACTTAGTCTTCAAAAACTTGTTGCAGAGATTTTAGAAAAGCTCATTCAAAAACAAAATATCATAATCAAAAAGCTTGATATGATAAGAGAGTTTAAGGCAACTATAATAAAGAAAGAAAAACCTCATCCTTATCATCCTATGCCGCAATATGACAATGAAGAGTGAAAAGTTTTAATCTTGGTGGTGTATACCATCAAGATTTTTTGTTATTTGCTTTCTAAAATTCCCATTGCACTTTTTAAAATTCTATCATAATCCATTTCCTTCTTTGAAAACTCATGAACTTTTTTGCCTTCTCTCAAAACCAAAATCCTGTCGCACATGCCAATTAGCTCTGAAAATTCAGAGGAGATGAAAATTATTGCACAGCCAATTCGCGCAAGCTCGTTTATGATGTTATACACCTCAACCTTAGATGCCAAATCCAAACCCTTTGTTGGCTCATCAAGAATAAATACCAAAGACTGGGAAAATAACCACTTGGCAATCAAGACCTTTTGCTGATTACCTCCAGATAGAGTTGCTATCTTTTGAGAAATTTCCTTTGGCTTTATCCCAAGCCGCTTTATAAAAAAATTTGCAATCTTCTCTTGACGTAATGAGTCAATGAAAAAACCATTTACAATATTCCAAATATTAGACGAGATGATATTATCTGCAATGTTCAAAGTCTTAAAAAGTCCTGTGCCAATCCTATCTTCGCTCATAAATGCAATGCCGTTTTTGATTGCATCAGATGGGCTTGAAAGCTTCAAAAGATTTCCTTTAATAAAAATCTCTCCCGAGTCTATCTTTTCAGCACCAAAAAGTGCTTTTGCCAAGAAACTTCTTCCAGAGCCAACAAGCCCTGCTATTACGTACACCTCACCGCTTCTTACCTCAAACGATATGTCCTCTATTATACCAGACTTTGTTAAATTTTTGACGCTAAAAATAACCGGTCCCTTTTCTACTTTTAGCTTTGGATATGTTCTATTTATTTTTCCAAAAATAAAAGAAATTGCTCTGTTTAAATTAAAGCTTGTTACCTTATCGGATGCCACAACCTCGCCGTCGCGCAATATTGTTATTCTATCAGCAATGGAGAGTGCTTCCTCTACCATATTTGTGACAAATATTATGATGATTCCTTTTTGTTTTAAATCCTTGATAATTCTAAAAAGGTTTTCTATCTCATAGGAAGTTAGGCCAGCTGTTGGCTCATCGAAAATGATTGCCTTTGCATCTTGCACAAGTGCACGACAAATCTCTATCACCTGAAGTTGAGATGTGCCAAGGTTTTTGCAACTTGCCTCTGGATTTATGCTAACACCCATTTTAGCAAGAATTTCTGAAGAGAGCTTTATCATCTTTTTAGTGCTGATAAATCCAAGGCTATTTTTTGGCTTGTTTTCAATGAAGATATTTTCTGCAACAGAAAGGTGCGGAAAGTACAAAAGTTCCTGATGCACGGTGAAAATTCCAAGCGACTTTGCCAAAAGCGGATTTAGGCTTGAAAAAGCCTTGCCATCTAGTATAACTTTTCCTTCAGACGGCTGGTATGTTCCGTTGATAACCTTTGTTAGAGTAGTTTTGCCAGAACCGTTTTTACCTAATATTACATGCACTTCGCCCTCGAAAAACTCAAGGTTGACTCTCTTTAGGGCGTAAAACTCTTCAAACTTCTTTGACACATTTTCTAAGACAATTGACATAACAGCTTCAAACCTCTCTTTCAAGGTCAGAAAAGTCAAAACTGCAAAATATCTGAGTGCCGTTTTCAAAGAAAAATGATTTATATTCATCAGGCACATTTGTGTCGCTTATTACCTTTTTGATTTCATCAACCTTTGCAATTTGGAAAAGTGAAATTTTATCAAACTTGGAGGAGTCAGCAACAATAATTGTTTCTTTGGCAATTGACTTAAAATACTTATATGCATTTGCAAACTCAACATTGTTGACGGTAAAACCGCGCTCTAAAGATACTCCGTCAACCTCAATAAATGCCTTGTCCACAAATATGTCCATATTAGGATTTACAAGCATTGGCCCTGCTAACATAAATGTATTACCAATAATGTATCCGCCTGTCACAATTGTTTGGATTGAAAGTTTTCCACACTCCAACGCCACCAGAAGATCATTTGTTAAAACTATTATGTTCTTTTTATCTTTTATATACTTTGGTACAAGGCGACATATATTACCACCTGTTAAGATTATTGCCTGATTGTCTTCAATCATGTATGAACAGACCTTTGCAATTGCTTCTTTTTCTGAGTTTTCTTCTATAATTGGTGATAGGAGCTTTGTTGCCTCTTCTTTCAAGATTGCACCGCCATAGGTTTTTATCAGAAAACCTTCACTCTCAAGCTTGTCTAAATCCCGCCTTATTGTCACCTCAGAAACATTCAAAAGCTCAGCAAGTGTTGCAACGTCAACATGTTTTTTTTGCAGCAGGATCTCTTTTATTTTCTTTAACCTCTCAGCAACAAGCATTTAATATTCACCACTTTTACGATTGTATCATTTTTGGTTTTGAAAAAAGTTGTACACGTACAACTTTTATATATCCTTCTTTCCATCAGTGTATTATATTTTATCAAGTCTGTCAACATGGTGAACACTTTTGATAACAACGTTCAAAAAAATAAAAAATTTTTGATTAAAAAAGAAGGATTTTTGATTTGAATGTAGAATATATATAATTACAAGACACAAAATTAAATCAACAATGCACCTGATTAACCAAAAGTTTGTAATGCTAAAACAAAGCGAGGTGAACCTGTGTGAAGGATTCTGCATCTGTTGAACTACTGAGGCTAAATGGTATAACAAAGACATTTCCTGGCACTGTGGCGCTGTCTGATGTGTCATTCTCAGTAAACAAGGCAGAGATTCATGCGGTAGTTGGCGAAAACGGTGCTGGAAAGTCTACTTTGATGAACATCATTTCAGGAAGCCTTCTTCCAGACAAAGGTGAGATATACCTTGAGGGCAAGAAGGTCAGTATAAGGTCTCCAAGAGATGCACAAAATCTTGGTATCAGCATTGTTCACCAGGAACTTGCACTTTGCCCGCACCTCACTGTTGCTGAGAATATCTACATAGGAAGGCTTCCTCAAAAGTCTGGCAAGGTTGTTGATTACAAAAAACTCAATAAAATGTCTGAAGAGATTTTGGCGCTTTTTGATGAGGTAAATATAAATCCCACTGATAAAGTAGCAGATTTGAATGTTGCCCAGCAGCAGATAGTTGAAATTGCAAAGGCGATTACATTTAACTGTAAACTTTTGATCTTAGATGAGCCAACGTCAGCTCTGTCTGAGGCTGATGCAGAAGTTTTGTTTAAGATAATAAGGGATTTAAAATCTAAGGGTATTAGCATTCTTTACATCTCTCACAGGCTGCGTGAGATATTCGAGCTTGCAGACAGAATCACTGTCCTTCGGGATGGAAGATACATTACAACGCTAAATACAGCTGAGACAAATCCCGACCAGGTTGTAAGCCTGATGGTTGGAAGAGAAATCAAAGAAATGTACCCACCAAAGAGCAATAAAATTGGCAGAGAAGTTTTTAGAGTAGAGAATATTAGCTCTGATAAGGTCCAGAATGTATCATTTTCCCTGCACGAAGGTGAAATTTTGGGTTTTGCAGGGCTTGTAGGAAGCGGAAGAACTGAGCTTGCTCAGACAATCTGCGGAATTTTACCGCGCCGCGGTGGAGAAATTTATCTTGAGGGGAAAAAGATTGAGATAAACTCATTCGAAGATGCTATTCAGCATAAAATCGGATATGTTACAGAAGATAGAAAACAGTATGGTCTTTTTCTAAAGCTTCCTGTGGCCTACAATGTTTCGGCTATTTATCTTAAGTATGACTACAACGGACTTTTGATTGACAGGCATATGGAGATAGGACTTGTGCAGGAGTTTGTAAAAAAGCTCAATGTAAAGACTTCTTCATATCTTCAGCTTGTTATGAGTCTTTCTGGTGGAAATCAGCAAAAGGTGATGATAGCAAAATGGCTTGCTATAAAACCGAGGATTTTGATTTTGGATGAGCCGACGCGCGGAATAGACGTTGGCGCAAAGGCAGAGATACATAACTTGCTCAGGGAACTTGCCAGCAGTGGCATAGGAATTATTCTAATTTCATCTGAGATGCCAGAAATCATTGGAATGTGTGATAGAGTTCTTGTCATGAGAGAAGGTAGAATAACAGGCCAGCTTTCTGGCGACAAAATCACTGAAGAGAACATCATGCAGCTTGCTGCACACAAATAATTCTGGGCAAAAGGAGGCAAGAATTGAGATGTCAGTACAATCTTCAAATCAAGCAGCAAGTAAGAGCTTTTTCAAAAAGTTAATGGGGTTTAGAGAAATAACTTTGATTTTTATCATAATTGTAATAAGCGCCATTATATCAATATTGAGCCCAAACTTCTTGACTGCAGAAAATCTTATAACCACAGCTTTGGGTCTTGCAGCAGATGGAATTCTTGCAATAGGTATGACCATTGTGCTTGTCTCAGGTGGCGTAGATCTTTCTGTTGGTTCTGTTCTGGGGCTTTCGGCTGTCATAGCAGGTGGGCTTTATTTAAGCTTCGGTATTAATATCTGGGTTGGGTCCTTAATAGCACTTATTGTTTGTGCTTTGATTGGGCTTTTCAATGGTTATTTCATTGCAAGAGTTGGTATTCCACCTTTAATTGTTACACTGGCTATGATGGGAATAGCTCGTGGTGCTGCTTATGTTTTGACCCAAGGTTCACCACTTGCACTGTATGGCAATCTCAAAGGATTTGAATTTTTAGGACAGGGAAAGATTTTAGGGATTCCATTTTTCATTGTGTTCTTTATACTTCTCATAATCCTGTTTGATTTTTTGATGAGAAAATCTGCACCGTTTAGGCTTGTGTACTATGTAGGCAGCAACGAAAATGCAGCAAAATTGTCTGGTATAAATGTTCCAAAGGTAAAGGTCTCTGTATATGTTCTGATGTCAATCCTGGCAGGAATTGCTGGAATATTTACTCTCTCAAGGTTTTCAGTTGCTGCACCAACAGCTGGAAACGGTTCTGAGCTAAACGCAATCTCTGCGTGCGTCATTGGTGGAGCGTCGCTTGCAGGTGGCGAAGGCACTGTCCTTGGCGCAATCCTTGGTACAATCCTTGTTGGAATCATCAACAATGCGCTTGTGCTTTTGAACGTCTCTGTCTACTGGCAAAACTTGGTCAGCGGTGTGATTTTGATTGCGGCTGTTACAATTGACTATCTCACACATCAAAAAAAGTCTTAAAAGGCTTCAAGGTTAAAGTGTGGTTTTAACTCCTGTTGCCTGCACTGAGGAAAGCTTTGGTGGCATCAGGGGTTAAAATAAATAAAAACAAAATTGGAGGAGGGTTTGATAGGCTATGAAGAAGAACTTTTACAAGTACCTTTCAATTTTTCTTGCGATTGCACTCATTGTGTCTTTGGCTTATGCGCTTGTTCCAAATTCAAAGGATGTCACACAGGCAAGCAGTGGCAATCCAAAACTAAAAGGAAGTCCAAAAGAAGAGTATTACATGGTGACCTTTGCTTCTGGTATTGAGTACTGGAAGGGTTGCTTTAAAGGAATGAAGGCGGCAGCAGACCTGTACGGTGTAAAAGCAATCTACACAGGTGCACCGCAGTTTGATGTAAACCAACAGGTTACTGTTCTTCGTCAGGTTATTGCTAAAAAACCTGCAGGTATTTTAGTTACATGTGCAAATCCGGATGCGTTAAAAGCTCCAATTGATGAGGCAATCAAAAAAGGAATTCCTGTAGTAACATTTGACGCAGACTCTCCAAAGTCCCTTAGATATTCTGTTTTGGAGACAGGAAACTATAACGCAGGTGCAATGGCTGCAAGATACTTAGGAAAGCTTTTAGGCGGAAAAGGTGAAGTGGGTATTTCAACAGTTGCTGCACAGCTCAACCATGAGCAGAGAAAACAAGGATTTATTGATACTCTCAAGAAAGAATTTCCTGGTATCAAAGTTGTTTCAATTGTCAACGACGAAAATGACTCAACAAAAGCAGCAAGAGGGGTAGCAGCTATGCTCCAAGCTCATCCAAACATCAAAGGAATATTCTGCACAGATGCTCCCGGTGGAGTTGGTGTTGCAACAGCCATCAAAGAGGCTAACAAGGTTGGTAAGATTAAGATAGTAAGCTTTGACACAGACAAAGGGACACTTGACCTCATAAAGCAAGGAGTCATTGATGCATCAATTGCACAGGGTACATGGAACATGGGATTCTGGGGCATGACATTCCTGTTCTACTTAAAACATGGTATTGTTAATCCAGTTGATAATTGGAAGAAGTTTGGTATAAATCCACTTCCGCCATACGTCGATACAGGTACGATGGTTGTAACAAAACAAAACGTGGATGCATTCTATAAGGTTAATGTGATAAAGTAAGACAAATTTGTAAGAGTAGTGTCAAGTGCTTGTTCTGGGGAGGCTGTCTTTAAGCTAAAAAAACAGCCTCCCTTATTTTCATGTGCTATCATATTTGCCTTACCAGAAAATATGGTTATTGCCTTACTTTTTTTAGTGTATTTAGTTTTAAGATAATTTATGGTATAATTATTACAAAACACTTCATGTGGGAGAATTTAATGTGTGATAATTTACCTCACAATGTAAATGATCTTGAATACAAATATATATTTTCAAACAAAAGCCTATTTTTGAGACTTTTGAAAAGAATTGGCAAGATGAAGATATTTAATGAACTAACAGAAGAAAACCTTGAACTGGTGGATAAGAACTATGTATTGCCAGATTTTTCTGAACAGGAAAGTGATCTTTTGTACAAGGCAAGATTGCAAGAAGAAGAGGTTTTTTTCTATATTTTGTTTGAACACCAATCTACAGTTGATTATAACATGGCTATGAGGTTGTTATTTTATATAACCGACATTTGGAGAGATTGGCTCAAGCAGTTTGATAAAAATCAATTTAAAAATAAAAGTTTTAAATTTCCACCAGTTGTGCCAATAGTTTTATACGATGGTGATAATCCTTGGACAGCGAGTGTAAATTTGAAAGAGAGAATAATGAATTTTGAGATGTTTGGAAAGTATATAGTAGATTTTGAATACATACTGATTGATTTAAATAATCTTGAAGAGATGGTGTTCAAATATAAAGATGTTTTAAGTTTAATATTAAAATTGAATAAGGTGAGAACAGGTGAGGAGTTAGAAAGATTGTTTTTAGATTTAAATGAATATCTACAAGGTGCAAAAGAAAAAGAGATTAATACCCTAAAGATATGTTTGCCAGCTGCATTGAAGGAATTAGGTGAAGAGAAGATACAAGAAGCAAGAGATATTTTGGAATATATAACAGGAGGTGAAGGTATAATGCCACTTTTTCAAAATTTGAGAAAAATAAGAGAAGAGTGGTATCACGAAGGAATTCAAAAAGGAATTCAGGATGGACTGCAACAAGGACTGCAACAAGGACTGCAACAAGGACTGCAACAAGGGTTGCAACAAGGGCTGCAACAAGGGTTGCAACAAGGGCTGCAGAAAAAGGAGCTTGAGATAGCAGAAAAGATGATAGTAAAAGGATATTCAGATGAGGAAATTCATGAGATAACAGGGCTTGATATTGAAAAGATAAAGGAGCTGCGCGCAAAGCATAATAATTAAATGATTTTTTTCGCTTTGTCCAAAGAAATTTTCTTTGAGAAACAAAAGGGCTGGGCAGAAAAAACTGTCCAACCCTTTGTTTTTACTCACCAATTTTCCTTCCAAAGATCATATAAGCAGTATGGCCTATCATCCTGTCATCAGGTCTGAGCCTTTCTGGCACGGGTTTGTACTGGCGCATCATAATCTCCACAACTTCAGATACATAAAACTTATGTTCTTCTAAAGCTCTCAGGGTTTCAGCAACCTGATTTGTTGTAGGTACAAGTATTCCTACGTGCCCTGCAGGCTTTAATGCTTTTCTGATTTCAGGTATAGCTTCTTCTGGCTCTCTTATGTCCAAGAAAAATGCATCCAAATCTTTTTCTTCTATTCCATCGAGGATTGATTTGTTATGCATCACGACATTGTCAAATTTTGAAAAGCCCTTAATGTTCTTTTCTGCCAGTTTATAAAACTCCTCTCTTTGCTCGTAGGTATATACTTTTCCTTCGTTTCCTACAGCCATTGAAAGATATAAAGTGAAAGCTCCAGAGCCGGTACCTGCTTCACCAACTCTTTTTCCAGGGTTTATATCAAGGCGCATGAGTATGTATGCCCCATCTTTCGGGTAGACAATCTGGGTATGGCGCTTTAGATAATGCATAACATAGTCAAATGTGTCACAAGGGAACACATAATACTCAACATCGTTTGCCACAAAACTGCCGCCTGGTGGTATTTGTGCTAAAGAAGTAGAATCTATATGTCCTGTTGGCAAATTTACTCTCTTTGATACGGTTATGTCAACTACTTTTTTAAAACCGTCTGGGCCAATTATAACCCTTTTTGTTTCAAATCCCTGGTGCAATTGTTAGCCCCCTTTTCACAACAGATTTTTTTGCAATTTTTAAAAATTTACTTGAATATTTAATACTACATTTTTATAAAGTAATCAACTATATCCTCAAGCCCTACAAGCCCTATTACTTTTCCATTGTCTAAGACAGGCACAGCTGAGATGTCATTTTCACGCAAAAGCTTTGCAACATGTTTTATATCATCGTTTTTATCAGCAGTAATTACCGCCTTTGTCATTGCAAGCTCAACAGGATATGTTTCAAAGTGCCCAGGTTGACTTAAGAACCTGTATATATCAGCTTTTACTATAATTCCTTTCAGAAAGTCATTTTCATTTACAACAACCGCAACGCTTTTCTTTCTTTTTTGCATTTGTTCTAAAGCATGCTTTACTGTATCTGCTGGAAAAAGCTTTATAAAATCTTGGTTAATAATGTTTGAGAGCATCTTATCTCCTCCAGAACAAATGTTATTTTTCTCAAAAATTTTTCCTCCTGCTATTTATTATATACCCAAAAGTTTTTACAACCCCAAAAATTTATTTAATGTATTGACTATTGGTCAATTTTGTTTATAATATAAATCATGACTATTAGTCAAAATCTAAATGGAGATGATGCGGCTGTGCACAAGTTTGGGCTTTTTGTTGCAAAGCACAGAAAACTTGTTTTAGCAATTGCAATTTTGCTTTTGATTCCATCAATCTATGGATTTGTTACTACAAAGGTCAATTATGACATTCTCACATACCTTCCAAAGGATTTAGAATCAGTAAAAGGGCAAGATATCTTGGATAAGGAATTTAAGCAAGCTGCACTTTCAATGCTCATTGTAAAAGGAGATATGAACATATCAAGTATTCAAAGGCTCAAGAGTAAAATCTCGCATGTTGATGGGGTTGAAAAGGTCATATGGATTGACGATTTTTTAGACCCAACAATTCCAAAGGAGATGCTACCGGATATTTTGAAAAACACGTTTTATAGCAAAGACTCAACCCTTCTGCTTATCCAGTTTAAAAACTCAGCATCATCACTTGAAACTCAAAATGCAATATCAAAGATAAGGAAAATTGCCACAGCTCAGTGCTTTTTAAGTGGTATGTCAGCAATTATAAAAGATACAAGGGATTTGTCGGACAGAGAAACTCCTTTGTATGTACTTGTTGCTGTAATATTTATATTCATCCTTCTATTGTTGACGATGGAATCACCTATTGTACCTATCCTGTTTTTGACAAGCATCGGGATGGCAATCATATACAACTTGGGTACAAATAAATTCTTAGGGGAGATATCATACATTACAAAATCACTTGCTGCAGTTTTGCAACTTGGTGTTACAATGGACTTTTCAATATTTTTGATGCACAGATACGATGAGGAAAGAAAGAGGTTTGACTCAAAAGAAGAGGCAATGGCAGAGGCTATTTCAAAGACTCTTGTTGCAATCTTGTCAAGTGCTGCAACTGCAATTGCAGGGTTCTTGGCACTCTGTGTGATGAGGCTAAGAATTGGTGCAGACATTGGCATAGTTATGGCAAAAGGAGTATTCCTCGGGGTTATTGGAACTGTAACAATTTTGCCTGCCTTGATTCTAACATTTGACAGGGCAATCCACAAATTTAGACTCAAAAATATCCTTCCAACATTCTCTAAAACAGCAGAGTTTGTAACAAAATACCATGTAGTGCTTTTTGTTGTATTTTTGCTTGCATTTATACCAGCTATTTATGGCAGAGTGAACATCAAAGAATATTACAACCTCATAGATTCTTTGCCAAAGACAATGAAATCTGTGCAGGCAACCGACCTTCTTAAAAAAGAGTACAACATGACAACAACTCATACGGTTTTAGTTGACAGTTCAGTGCCAAAGTATCAGATTAAAAACATGTGTGAAGAGATAAAAAGGGTCAAAGGTGTTGAAAAGGTATTGGCATTTGACGATATCTTGGGACCGGCTATTCCAGATGAGTTTATACCATCGTCTGTCAAGGAGAACTTTGAAAAAGGAAATTTCAAGCTCATAATGATAAACTCCATTTACAAATCAGCTACAAATGAAGAAAATGCCCAGATAGAAAGAATACAGCAAATAGTCAAAAAATATTCTAAACGTTCATATGTTACAGGCGAAGGTGTATTGACCAAAGACCTTGTTGAGATGGCAGACACAGACCTGAAAAGAGTAGATTTTATCTCTATCCTGGCAATATTTATGATAATACTCATAACATTCAAATCAATCTCAATTCCAATAATTTTGGTTTTGGCGATTGAGCTTGCGATATTTATAAATTTAGCAATTCCGTATTACACAAATGTAACAGTACCGTTTATTGCCTCAATTGTACTTGGAACAATCCAGCTTGGTTCTGCTATTAACTATGCAATCTTGATGACAACAAGATTTAGAGAAGAGATTCAAAAAGGTCATGATAGATTTGAAGCTATAAAAATAGCTGTAAAAACATCTTCACGCTCTGTTGTAACAAGTGCGCTGGCATTTGCATTTTCTACATTGGCAGTAGCACTCATTGCAAAGATTGATATGATAAGAAGCCTGTGTGAGATGCTCTCACGAGGTGCAGTTATAAGCATGGTAGTTATATTGTTTGTTCTGCCATCATTATTACTTCTTTTTGAGGGTGCAATTGCCAAAACAACTTTTGGTTGGAGATCAAAAGAAGCTTCTGTAAAGCCATCAGAAGAATATGAAACGTTATAAAGTGAAGAGAAGAGGAGGGAAAGTGTAGTACAATGATGAGAAATAAAGGCTTTTTAAAACTAATTTCTCTCATCCTTGCGGTGGTGTTTTTGTTCACAAACATTACTGCTTTTGCTAATACAGCTGTCAAAAAAGAGACAGTATATGTCATTTTGGACGCTGGCGGCAGAGTAAAAAGCCAGATAGTCACAGACTGGATACACTCAGATACCCCAAATGTCACAATAAAAGACAAATCAGAGCTTGAAAATATAGTAAATCTAAAGGGCGATGAAAGTCCTCAAAAAGATGGAGAATATATCACATGGAAGTTAAATTCCAATGATTTGTTTTATCAGGGCACTATTTCAAAAGAGCTTCCATTTGAGGTTTCAATCAAATACTATTTAAATGGGAAAGAGATAAAACCCCAAGATTTAGCAGGCAAGTCTGGAAAGGTAAAGATAAAGATAGAGGTTGCAAACAAAGAACAAAAGATTGTGAAAATAAATGGAAAAAACAGAACAATTTATCTACCTTTGACCTTTGCGGCGGTTGTAAATCTTCCTCTTGATAAATTCGAGAATGTCAAGACAAATGCTGGTGAGGTCATAACAGAAG